>JACRCS010000048.1 GCA_016218905.1 Deltaproteobacteria bacterium | reverse complement strand
GGTCCAGGAGCACCACGCGATGGCCCCGCTCGGCCAGGACGAGGGACGCCTGCATGCCGGCGAGGCCGCCGCCGACTACGAGCGCCGTGTTCTTCGGATCAGCGTTCATGCGCACTTGCTCTCTGTAGGGTGGGCTCCGCCCACCATCAGCCGCCGACCGTACTTGCTCTCTGTAGGGTGGGCTCCGCCCACCATCGGCCGCCGACCGTACCAGTGGGCGGAGCCCACCCTACCCCTCGCAATCTGCCTCATCGGAAGAGCCCCGACGGGTCCACCACGTGCTTCTTCCACCACTTCTCGCGGCCGGAGAGCTGGAACGCCTCGCCCAGTAGCTCGGTCAGATAGAGCACCGGCATCCCGGCCTGTCCCTGCCGCATCTCGAGGTTTGCCTGGCAGAGGCCGCAGGAGACGACCATGGCCTCGGCGCCCGCCTCCTTCGCCTTGGCGATGAGCTTCGAGCAGAGGGCGACGGCCCGGTCCGGATGGGTGAGGGCCAGGTCGGCCCCGCAGCAGTCCACCTTGTAGGACCAGTCCAGGGCCGTGGCGCCGACGGCCTCGATGGCCGCCTCCATCGCGGTCGGGTTCTCCCAGGAGGGTGCGCCCGTGACGCGGGGCGGCCGCACCAGCTGACAGCCGTAGTAGGCGGCGAGCTTCAAGCCGGCCAGCGGTTTCTTCACCTTCGCGCGGATCCCCTCCAACACCTCGGACCTGGCCACCAGGTCCACGAGCGAGAGAACGGACACGCCCCGCCCCCACAGGAACCCCAGGAGCGCCTCCAGCCGCTTCCCGTCTACCCCGCCTGCGCGGAGCGCTGCCTCGGCCTTTCTGCAATTCCCGTAGCAGCCGGCGCACGGGATCAGGAGGTCGCGGCCCTCTCGGACGGCGATGGCCAGGTTGCGGGCGGGGAGCCCGAGCCCGAGAAAGCGGTCGAGGTTGTGGGCCGAGGCCCCGCCGCAGCAGTTCCAGTCCGGGATCTCCCGGACAGTGCAGCCCAGGGCCTGGAGCACGCCCAAGGTCGAGGCGTTGAACTCCCAGGCGGTAGAGTGGGCCGTGCACCCGGGGAAGTAGGAGAGCTCCATGCTCAGCCCTTCCCCGCGGCGAAGATCTTCGCGATCTCCGCCCTGCCTTTCACGGATTTGGGCAGCAGCGGGATCTTGCCCTTGGCGAAGAGCTTCAGCCCGACGCCCGCGTCGGTCGCGAAGTCCTTGGTCGCCCACTTGTAGGCCGCGAGCATGGTGGCCTCGTGGACCCTGCCGAAGCGCCGGGCGCTCGCTACGAAGGCCTTGTGGAAGGCCACGACCGCGGGCTCTGCAGGCGACCTCCCCTCCTCCAGGGCCAGGGAGCGCAGGACATCCATGATGGGCGAGAAATAGATCCCGTTGGGGCAGCGCGTTCCGCAGGTCTCACAGCTCACGCACATCCAGATCGCCTTGGACCCGAGGAGCTCTTCCTTCATGCCGCGCTGGATCATCCGCACCAGCGAGTGGTTCGGCCACTCGAACCACCGGCTCGTCGGGCAACCCCCCGTGCACTTCCGGCACTGAAAGCAGCGGGAGAGCTTCTGCCCGCTACGTTCCTGGATGTGGCTCGCGAAAGGATGCATGGCCCTCCCAGCTATTCCCGAAGCGTGTCTGTAGCTTGGCAGGCTGTTTTTTACTTACCGGAAAGTAAATGGAATGTACCTGCCGAGGGGCTGATTCGTCAAGGGAGGAAACTCGCGTACGGGCCTTGGACGTTTGTGACGCCCGTCCCCGCCGAGGACCGGTTTTACTCCGTAGAGGAAGTGTAGCGGCCGGCGTGCAAGGCAGATCGGGATCTCCCTCTGACGGTGTAGATCGGCGCTTGACAAGCCGATTTCGCCGCTAGAGGATACGCCAAACTTCGTTAGATAATCTCAAGACGCCTGGGCTGCCATTCAGCGCTGCGCGGAGTGAGCATTACCTCCGCCGGAAGGAGGAAAGCGCATGACGGACCCAACAAGAGCAAGCGCTCCCCAGAGACCGCCGTCCAGAACCGTTCCCTTCGCCTGTCTCCTGGCGAGCCTTCTCGTGCCGTCCTTGGTCGGGATGCCCGCTCCGGGCCGGGCTCAGGACAAGGCCCAGCCTCCGCCCCTGCCGCCCGCCCGAAAAGTCCCGGGCCTCAACGCCGAAGACCCTCACCCCCGGGCGTGCGTGGACTGCCACGTCGTGTATCCGGAGATGAAGGCCGACAAGCGCCTCAGCACCGTCATGAAGCCGTGGGGCGACAAGGTGGAACCCCATATCCTCAAACGAGCCCAGGCCTCGGCGCCGAAGGGCGTTACGTTGAAGGGAAAGCACCCGCCGGTGGCGTTCAAGGACATCCCGGCGGGGTGCCGGCGGTGCCACAGCGAGCGCTCCAAGAACGCACCCGCCCTCAGCCGCCTCATGCACGCGCTCCACCTGGCCGGGGGCGACGACAACCACTTCATGGCCCTCTTCCAGGGCGAGTGCACGCGCTGTCATAAGCTCGACGGCGCCGGCGGCTTTTCCGTACCGAGCGGGCCGGAGAAATAGAGGTAGTGTCCATCCGGAAAGTGCTCTTCCGGATGGAGTCGTCAGTCTTCATCCCACCTTGAGCATGTCGTCCGTGCGCCGCCCGCAGTAGAACCAACCCTCCGGCGATCTCCGGATGGAAGGATCGCGTCTCGAGGCCTTTCGAGCCCGCAGGGCCGGAATATGCTCGTTATTTGACCCGGATCAAGGCTCTGCGCCGAGGCCTCCAGATACATTGACCCGCAAGGCTCACCCGGGGGGATGATTCCATCCCGCAGACGGAGTTCGGCCGACAAGCCACGCAGTGGCACAGCACGAAGGAGGCAGGCCTTGAAGCTTTATCTGGTCCAGACCGGAGAAGCCCAGCCGAGGGAGACGACGGACTTCGAGCGACCCCTGACCACCCAGGGGCGGAGGAACATCGAGAAGATGGCGTCGCTCCTTTCGGGTGCGCACATGCAAGCCAAGAAGGTCGTCCACAGCGGTGCAGTGCGGGCCCGGCAGACCCTGGAGATCCTCCAGTGGGCGGCCGCCCCGTCCCGCCCCGGGCCGGAAGCGCGGAACGGGCTCGGGCCCGAAGATCCTGTCGAACCCTGGGTGGGCGAGATCGACCGGTGGACGGAGGACGCGATCGTCGTCTGTCACCACCCCTTCATCGGCCGGCTCGCGTCGAGGTTGGTGACGGGGAACGAGAACTCCGACGTCTTCTCCTTCACGCCGGGAACGGCCCTGTGCCTGGAGAGAGGCGCCTCGGGGTGGAGAGTCTGCTGGATGGTTCCGCCCGGCGCGGCAGTGGGTCTGGGCTGAGACCCGGCCGTTGCGCCCCGGGGTGGGGTGAAGCTCATGGGCCCCGGCCCCGAGGCCCATGAGCTCCCAGCCGCGGCCCAGAGTTGTAGACGTGCTCAGGACGCAGAGGACCATCGCAGGGGCTGAATAGCAGGCAAGGACTCTCCGAAGGGGGCCCGGAGTGCTATACTTTATCCGGGCTGTCGCGCACGGCGTTCAGCCCCGGGTCGGGGGCCAAGACTCTAGGTGGAGGCGACCATGAAGAGGATGAGCCTGATTCTGGGGTTTTTGTGGCTGTGCGGAGCGGGGAGTGTCCAGGCTGCCGACGTCCTCCAGAGTGCACTCGAGTACAACCGGACGAACGAGGCGACGACGTGGGTCGATCCCGATAGCGGCCAGAGCGGGAGTACGGTACCCACGCGGACGTTCGAAGGCGCCGCCGGCCAGCCGTGTCGCGAGTTCATGCAGACCGTGACGATCGGCGGTCAGCCGCAGCAGGCCTACGGCACCGCCTGCCGGCAGCCGGACGGGAGCTGGCACATCGTCGGCGACCAGCCGGAAACGGCGCAGGTCGTGGTCCGCGAGCCACGGGTGATCTACCGAGAGCCTCCGGGCTACGTCTATTACCGTCCGTATCCCGTCTACAGGCCGTACTATCCCTACTACTATCCTTTCTTCAGCCCGATCAGCCTCTCGCTGAGCTTCGGCCACGTCCACTGGGGCCGTCATCGCTGGGGCCGGGGTTGGCGCTGGTAAAGGAGTAGGAGAGGCAGGAAGAGCAGGAAAAGCAGGAAAAGCAGGAAGAGCTGGAAGAGCAGGAAGCGCAGGAAGATAGAGGCCGCCCTCGGGCGGCCTTCTTCGTTTGCGCAGAGAGGGAGCGGGGCTGCGGGGTTGGTTGTCGGAAGCGATGAATACGACGAGTTCCTTCGGCGGGCGTGCGCCGGGTCGGAGCTCGAGTGGCGCAAGTACCGGAGGCGCTCGGCGCGCAAGCGCGTCCTGGACCGGGTCCGGGAACTCGGGCTCGAGGGCTTGTCCGAGTACCTGGACCGGCTGCGGGACGATCCCGCGGAGGCGGCCGCGCTGCCCGACATCATGCGGGTGACGGTGACCCGGTTCTTTCGGGAGCGAGGCCGCTGGGACGTCCTCGTCGAGGGGATCCTCCCCGAGCTCCTGGCGAAGGACCCTCGGCCGACCTTCCGCGCCTGGAGCGCGGGGTGCTGCGGAGGGGAAGAGCCCTACACGCTCGCGCTCCTCTGGCAGGAGAGGCTGAAGCCCAGATTCCCGGAGGTCGAGCTCGAGATCCTCGCCACCGACATCGACGGCGCTTCGCTCGACCGAGCGGCGCGGGCCGTCTACGAGCGAGGATCCCTGCGGGAGGTCCCACCCGGGGTGGTCGAGCGCTGGTTCCTGCCGGTAAAGGGCGGCTTCCGGCTACGGCCCGAGGCGGCTCGCCTCGTCACTTTCCGGGTCCACAATCTCCGGACGGATCCGCCTCCGGCGGCGGGAGTCCTCGACCTGGCGCTCTGCCGCTACCTCGCCTTCACGTATTACAAGGGCCGGCGCCGCCTGGCGGCGGCCGAAACACTC
>JACRCS010000484.1 GCA_016218905.1 Deltaproteobacteria bacterium | reverse complement strand
CGCCGCAGGAGTTCGCGGAGGGCCGACGACGGCGCCGCTCGCGGCGGCGTTTCGGGCCGAGCAGGAAGCGACACTGCAGCGGCTCGGGGCGAAGCCCCTCTCGGAGGTCGAGAGCCTCGCCGCCTGGCGGCGGGCTTTCCGGAGCTTCGGGGTCGATCCGACGCAGTGCCGCAGCGCCGCGGAGGCCCTGCTGCGGCGACTCACGAAGAAGGGCGACATCCCGAGCATCAACCTGCTCGTGGACCTCGGAAATCTGGTCAGCATCCGCTACGGCTTGCCGGTGGCGGTGCTCGACGCGAAGGGGATCGCGGGCGCGATCACCGTGCGCTTCGCCGAGGGCACCGAGCCGTTCGTCGAGCTGGATTCGGCGGAGGTGAAGCGTCCGGAGCCGGGGGAGGTCATCTTCGTCGATGACGCCGGCGACGTGGCCGCGCGTCGCTGGTGCTGGCGTCAGAGCGCCCGGAGCGCCGCGCGGGCGGAAACGACCGAGGTGCTCGTCACCGTGGAGGGGCACCACGAGACCGCCGACGCGGACGTGGGGAGCGCGCTGGCGGACCTGACGGAGCTCCTCACGACCCACGCCGGGGCCGCCTGCGAGAGCGAGGTGCTGTCACCGGCCCTTCCGGAGTTTCCGAGACGTCGCTGACCTGGTCCCCGAGGCCCATCGACGGCAGATCGCGCGGTCACGACGCGTCCCCTCTTCTGGCTTCCGGGTCAGCCCGACGTCTGCGCCGCCTCCTGCGCGCCCGATCGATCACGCCCGTACAACGCCGCCACCCTCCCCACCTCCGCCCTCACGTGCGCCCGCAGCTCCTCGGGCTCCAGGACTTCCGCGCGGTCCCCGAAGCGCAGGACCTCCCTCGTGATCTCTTCGAAGCCCCGGATGGGTACGCGGACGAGCAGGTGGCCGGCGTCATCCTCTACAATCTGCTGGTGCGGATGGAGCGGGCGCTCCCGCACGTACTGGGCCACCGGTCCGGCGAGGCGGACGAGCGCCACGCCGGGTGGGCCGAGGTAGATGCCGAGGCTCGAGGCGAAGAGCTTCTCCGGGTCGAAGTCGGGCGGGATCTGGAACGACTCCTCCAGCGGCTCACAGTCGCGGATCCGGTCGAGGAGGAAGACCCGCGGTTCGCTCCGGAGGTGGCAGTAGCCGAGGAGGTAGAGCTCGCCGGCGTGGAGGCGCACGCAGTAGGGGTCCACGGTCCGCCGGCTCTCCCGCCCTTCGAGGTTCCGGTACCCGAAGCGCACCCGGCACCGGTCGGCGCTCTGCTCCTCCAGGATCCGGACGGTGATCAGCCCTTCGGGATTCACCCGAGCCGGAGGCCGGCGGGAGAGAGCCACTTCCACGCGCCCGAGGTAATCGGAGACGCCGGCGGGGAGGGCCGCCCTGAGCTTTCGGAGCCCCGCCTCCAGGTGCTCGTGGAATGCGGGGTTCTGGGAGAGCGGCGCCGAGAGCGCGGCCTGGTGGAGGACGAGGGCCTCTTCGAGCCGGAGCGGAACCTGGGGCAGCGGGTGCGAGGGTCTGAGCCGGAAGCGGACCGGCCGGTCGCCGCCGACCCGCTCCAGGGGGAACCCCGCCGACTCCAGCGAGAGGAGGTCCCGCCGGACGGTGCGGGCCGTCACCTCAGCCGCTCGGGCGAGCTCCGAGAGGCTCCGCCCCCGGCGGGCCGCCGAGAGCTCCTGGAGGAGGATCCACTGCCGGATGAGCTGCTCCGAGGCCATGGGTCTACCCTGTTTTGCTGAGTCGGGTTGGTCCGGTTGGGCCGGTTGGTCCAGTTGGTGCGGTTGGTCTATACACGACGTCGTAAATAGTTGCGCGTACCGGGTTGCCGTAGGGTGGGCGGTTCTCGCGCAGCGAGGTTCGCCCACGCGTGGGGCAACCCGCCTGCGGCGGAACGCCCCACCCTACGCTCAGGGGCAAATGCGCAAACAATACAACCGAGACCAATGAGACCAATGGGACCAATGCAACCAATGCAACGGGACCAATGAGACCAACGAGACCAACAGGACCAACAAGACACAAGACCGCCGCGGCGCGCCGCGCGGCCAGTATACACACGCCCGGGCCGGACCGGACGAGTTTCGACGGCGGCGGCAACTTGCGGCGTTTGACGAGGCACTTCTCTGCGGTAGCATTCCACCCAAAAATGTGTCCCAATTTCGCGGGGATTCCCTTCGGGAGGAGAGATGCGCACCCACCCTTCGCTCCGGCACGCGGCAGCGTGCCTCCTGCTGCTCCTCGGCCAGGCGGCGCTCTGTGCGCCGCCTGCGGGCCTCGCGGCGCCCGCCGGGGAGAAGGAGGAGACCTACGCCCCGCTTCCCGGGCCCGGGAAGAAGGTCTGGGTGGATGCCGAACACTACTTCGTCTACGAGTTCGACAAGAAACCGAGCATGGGCCCGCTGGTGGTGAAGATCCGGCTCTTCACGAAGGACGGCAAGCGGGCGACCGACCTGGACATCAAGGGTTCCGCGGACATGCCGAGCATGCGGGGGGGCCACTACTCCGGCGACCACCCCTTCCGGCTCTCGAAGAAAGGGGACTACCTGCTGCCGGTCGACGTCGTCATGCCAGGCGACTGGGAGGTCCGCCTCATCTTCTCCAAGGCCGGGCGAGTTCTGTTCCGCGGCGCCCTCACCTTCGGCGTGTAGGAAGGACGTTATCAGTTCTCAGTTATCAGTTATCAGGAGCAAGAGCCAGAACCGAGAACCGATAACGAGACCGACAACCGAGACCGATACTGACAACTGAGAACTCGCAACCTACCACTGTTCACTGACCGCTGATCACTGATCACTGATCACTGATCACTGATCACTGATCACTGATAACTGATAACTGATAACCGATAACTGAAAAGCCATGAGAATCGGAAGCCTCCAAGTCGCCTACAAGAACCTGCTCCGCAAGAAGACCCGGAGTCAGCTCACTGTCGTCGGAATCGCCCTCTCCTCCTGGGTGTTGGTGAGCCTCCTCGGGTTCAACCAGGGCTACGAGAGGGCCCTCAACCGGGACATCGACAACCTGGGCTTCCAGATGATCGTTACCGCCAAGGGCTGTCCCTATGAGGCGGCCACGATGATGCTCAAGGGGGGCACGGGGCTGAAGTACATGAAGCAGTCGATCGCCGAGGAGGTGAGCCGGGAGCCGGAGGTCGAGAAGGTCACTCCCATGCTGATGCAGGCCGTCTTCGATCCCAATAAGGGCGAAAGCGGAGGGATCAGCGCCTATCTCGGCGTCGACCCCAAGACCTTTCCGCGCATGAAGCCGTTCCTCGAGTTCAGCCAGGGCGGCTGGTTCACGGACGAGAACGCGGCCGAGTGCGTCATGGGGTTCGAGGCCGCCGAGCTCGAGCAGCGCGAGGTGGGGGACTTGACGCTCATCCCGGAGAAGAACGTGCCCCTGAAGGTGGTCGGCATCCTCAAGCGGACCGGCACCCAGGACGACGGAACGACCTTTATCCCGATCAAGACGCTCCAGCGCGTCTTCGGGAAGGGAGGCGAGCTCACGAGCATCGGGCTCAAGGTGAGGAAGGACGCCAAGATGGCCGAGCTCGAGGAGAAACTCTACAAGCTTCCCGACGTCCAGGTGGTGAGCCTCGTCCAGGTGAAGCAGACGATCATGGGCCTCATCTCCACGGCCAAGGTGATGGTCCTCTCCATCGCGGCCATCGCCATCCTGATCGCCATGGTAGGCGTGGTGAACACGATCCTCATGTCGGTGCTCGAGCGGCTCCAGGAGATCGGTATCCTGAAGACGATCGGAGCCATGCCCTGGGACATCTTCAAGCTCGTCTGGCTCGAGACGCTGATCCTCTGCACCCTCGGCGGGAGCGTCGGGATCGCGGCCGCCTTCGGGCTGTCGAAGTTCACGGAGGTCCTCGTGCGCCGGCTCCTGCCCTACGCGCCAAGCGGGGGCCTCGTCTACATCGACCTGCGGCTCGCGGGATTCGCGCTCGCCACCATCGTGGGGATCGGGCTCGTGAGCGGCTTCTACCCTGCCTGGAGGGCCGGCCGGATCCGTCCTCTCGAGGCGATCCGGAGCGAGGCCGGGCGATGAGCGCCGATGGGACGGCCCTCGACGCGCGGCGGCTGACGAAGACCTACCGGAGAGGGAGCGAGGAGATCTACGCCGTCCGGGACGCCTCCCTTCGGATCGAAGCCGGGGAGTTCGTCTGCTTCGTCGGGCCCTCCGGCTCCGGGAAGACGACGCTCGTAAACCTCCTCGGCTGCCTCGACAACCCGACCTCGGGGGAGCTGTCCGTGGGCGGGGCGCCCATCTTCGGAGACCGGAAGCGCCTCTCCGAGCGCGAGCTGACGAGGATCCGGAGGACCACGTTCGGCTACATCTTCCAGAACTTCTACCTCGTCCCGACGCTCACGGTCCGCGAGAACGTGCTCCTCCCCCTCACCTTCTACCGCAAGCCCGGGGCCGAAGAAGAGGCTTCGCGGCTGTTGGCGGAGCTCGGGATCGAGAACCGCGCAAAGCACCTGCCCGACCAGATCTCGGGCGGCGAGATGCAGCGGGTCGCCATCGCGCGGGCGCTCGTCAATCGCCCGAAGATCCTCCTCGCGGACGAGCCCACCGGAAACCTCGACACGAAGCGCTCGGCCGAGATCGGCCGCGTCCTGAAGGACCTCAACCGCAATGACGGGCTCACGGTCGTCGTCGTGACCCATAACCCGGAGCTCGCGAAGCTCTCGGACCGGGTAGTCGAGATGCGGGACGGCGAGATCCATTCGTCAGGAATTCGGAATTCGGAATTCGAAATTCGGTATTCGGAATTCGGAATTCGGAATTAGGGATCAGGTCGTCAGGAATTCGGAATTCGAAATTCGGAATTCGAAATTAGGGAGACCCATGCAGATCCGATGGTTGTTCGCCCTTCCGCTCTTGCTCCTTCTCGCCCTCGCCGCGGCGGCCGACGGCGCCCAGGAGGACGTCCAGTCCGTCCCCACCTGCAGCCTCTGCAAGATGAGCCGAGAGAAGCACGACTTCAGCAGGGCCGTCGTGAAGTTCCGAGACGGAACGACGCGGTCGACCTGCAGCATCACGTGCGCGGCGGTGGAGATCTCCCGAAGGGGGGAACAGGAGGTCTCCGCCATCCTGGTGGCCGACTACCGGACCCGGGAGCTGATCGACGCGAGGACCGCGTTCTGGGTGATGGGAGGAAGCCGCAGGGGGGTCATGACCATGCACCCGAAGTGGGCCTTCTCCACCGAAGAGGCCGCCCAGGCCTTCATCGAGGAGTTCGGGGGGAGACGCGTGACCTTCCCGGAGGTGATGGCGGCGGCGTACGAGGACACGAAGCCAAAACACCAGCACTGAGGCGCAGCCAGCTCTCTGGCAAATCCGGCGCGGTTCAAAGAATTCCTGAACATGCGTTTCAAAAATGCATGCGCCTTGAACTCGCGACTTGCGCAAAGCCCTGAACCCCTATGATACCGAGCCAAAATTCCCATTGCGCTCCGCCCAAACGAAGATGTATTTTCCGCAGCGGCAGATACCCCCTGCTCGGGGGCGGGGTCCTTCACGGGCCGCTTTGCATGCAGGATTGCATGCGTAACGGTGACCCGAAGGATCTACTGAGGCCGGATTTTCTTTCGAGAGTGGTTGCATGCAGGATTGCATATGAACGAACGGGAACGAGCATACAGCTCCATACGAGAAGCCATCACCTGCGGCCAGTTGAGTCCGGGGGAGAAGCTGGCCGAGCTCTCGCTCTGCGACACGTTCGGCGTCGGCAGGACTCCTCTTCGAGAAGCCTTCCGGCAGCTCCAGATGGAAGGCTACATCGAGGTCATCCCGAACCGAGGAGCCTTCGTACGAAAGCTCTCGGTGGATGAGCTGTGCTGGATCTACGAGACGCTCTCGGTCCTTGAGGCGCACGCCGCCGAACGCTTGGCCGGGGAATGCGACGACTCAGCCCTCCAGAGCCTGAGCACCCTCAATCAACAGCTCGTCCTTGCAAGGAAGGCGATGGAGTACCCTAAGTGGTTTTCCTATAACTACTCGTTCCACGATCTCATACGCACATCGTGCGGCAATCCGATACTTGCCGACCAAATCGCGCAGCTCCGGAACAGGACCTATAGGAACCGGGGCCTTCTGCTGAGTTTGCACGGCACGATCGACACCTATCAGGCGGGCCACGACGAGATATTGAAGGCCATCGCCAGCCGCAATCCGTCCAAAGCCGCTTCAGCCATGCGGCAGCACCTGAACCAGGCGAGGGAGAACCTGAGGAGCTTCCTGATCAGCCACCCGTTCCCCCCCTGACCCCTCTTCGGTCCCCCTCTAGGGCGGAGGCTTCCATGATCTCGGACCTTGACGCAACCAGGTGCTTGGGATGCGGAATCTGCGTTGAAGTTTGTCCCCTCGACGTGCTGCGGCTGGACGCCTCTGCTCAACCGCGTCGAGCCTACGTGGCCTACGGGGAGGACTGCATGACGTGCTTCGAATGCGAAGTCCGCTGCCCGTCGAACGCCATCAAGGTCCACCCCTTTAAGGAAGTCTTGCCGCCGACCCTCACCGCCGAAGGGGGCTCCGATGGACGGCGGTAACGCTACCGAAGCGGTCTCCGAGTGCGATGTGCTCGTGGTGGGGGGCGGCGTGACCGGCCTCTGGTGCGCCCTGAAAGCCAAGGAGCGGGTCGAGCGGGTCTTGATCGTAGACAAGGGGCCCAGGGATTGGGGGGGCCAGGCTGCGATGTCGGGAGGGGCGATCGTTGGAGTCATCCCGCCGGAAGACAGCCTCGAGAAGTCTCTCGAGGACCTGGTCTACTACTACGAAGGCCTCTGCGACCAAGAACTCCTCCAGACCATCCTGAAGGGATCCTCCGAGATCATCCACAAGCTTCAGGGACTCGGGTACCGCTTCATGACGGACGCCGAGGGCCGATTGAAGTCGATTCCCCAAAGAGCGCTCTCCCACGTCAGGTGTTACATCGGCGAGCCCTTCGGGATGGGCGGGAGAAACATGGTCTCCTGCCTGGTTCGGGAGTGCGAAAGGATCGGCGTCCGGCGCGTGGGCCGAATCATGATCACGGACGTCCTTCACGACGGAGAGCGGGCGACCGGTGCCCTCGGCTTCCAGACGACGACCGGTCGGATCGAGACGTTCCGGGCCAAGGCGGTCGTTCTGGCCCTCGGCCACAGCGGCTTCAAGACCTCCTACCATCACAACACGTGCGCCGGAGGCGGCATCGGGATCGGCCTGAAGGCGGGCCTCGAAGTCAGCAACATGGAGTTCAACCGGGTTTGGATCATGCCCCGCCATTTCCAGTGGGAGGGCCAGACCCATCTCCTGCCGCTGGGTGCGAAGCTGGTCAATGCCAAGGGGGAGGTGTTCATGGACAAGTACTCTCCCGTCTTCGGCACGAATACCGACCCGAGCTTCGTTTCGAGAGGGATGGCGCTCGAGACGCTCGCGGGCAACGGGCCGTTCTTCCTGGATTGCAGCGGGATGCCGCCCGCCGCCGTCGAGATGGTCAAGCCGAAGGGCGACGGATGGATGGGCATCAACTACCGGCGGCTCAAGGACGAGCTGGGCATGGACTTCTTCGAGGACAAGCTCGAGTGGATCGCACAGCAGAGGTGGAGCGTCGGGGGCGTCGAAGCCGATACCCAGGGCCGAACGGCCGTGCCCGGTCTCTTCGCTTCGGGCCGGACGAGAACGACCGACCCGACGGTCTACGCCGGGGGCCTCTCCCTCGCGCTCTGTCAGGTGCTCGGGAGCATCACGGGCGAGTGCGCCGGGACGTACGCGAGCGGCGTCGAGCCCGGCGGCACGAGCGCGGCGCAACGGGGCGAGGCGAAAAACACGCTGATAGCCGGGCGCGCCGACCGGGGACCGACGGCGTCCGAGGCGCTGGACGAGATCCGGAGGGCGATCTTCGGCCAAGACGTCGCGCTGCTGAAACACTCCGCGAGCCTGACCCGCGCCCTCTCTCGGATCGAAGAGCTTCGCGCCGAGGTGCTGCCGCGGGTCGAGGCGAAGGACCCCCACGGGCTCATGCGCAAGATCGAAGTCCAAGAGATCGGGCTCGTGGCCGAGCTCTTCCTCAGAGCTTCACTGATGAGAGCAGAGTCGCGGGCGGGCCACTTCAGGCTCGATCATCCGGACCGCGACGACGCGAATTGGATGTGCTGGATCCTGGCAGGCCTGGACGGCGACGGCATCAAGCTTCGCACGAAGCCGGTCCCGCTCGACCGCTACCCTGTCAGGCCCACGCGCTACTACTCCGACAACTTCACCTTCCAAGAGGCGCTGAAGAGGATCGAAGGGAGCCGTCCCTCGAACCCGTGAACGAGGAAGAGGTACCCGTGAACCGACAAGATGTTCTGAGCGGAAGCCTCTCGTTGGGGCTGGCCGTCTTCGTCTTCGTGAAAGCATTCGAACTCGGACACGGTGAGTTCTCCAACCCCGGTGCCGGCTTCGTGCTCTTATGGTCAAGCGTGGTTTTGGGAGTCCTCGCCCTGGTTCTCATCCTGAAGGGCAGTCTCGGCCGGGCACGGGCAAAGCGACTGCTCGAACCGTTTGCCGGATTGCGATGGACGAACGCGCTCATTACGGTCGCGGCGGGCATCCTCTACGCACTGTTGATG
>JACRCS010000483.1 GCA_016218905.1 Deltaproteobacteria bacterium | reverse complement strand
GCCCCGAGGTTTCCGGGGTACCTGTGGGCGGGTAGGCGTGAGCTCGCCGGATATGCCGCGGCAGTCCGATCTTCCGGCACTTCCGTTTGGTTGCGGCCAACGGCCGCGCTGTGTTCTCTGTGCCTCTGTGAGAGATAGAACACCGTCGTCACCCCGGTTCCCCGGTGTTCGTATCCCCAAGTTAGCGCCTATGCCCTCGATGGGGAGGGCGGGGGTGGGGGTGCCCCCGGCGGGAAGCCTTCCGGCGCCCCCTCCCCCTCACCCCTCCCGCGCTGGGGAGGGGGAAGAGACGGACCGGACCGTTGAAGTTACCCGGAAGCTCGGAGAAGCGCTCTCCGGACGGGCACATCTTATGCCCGAACAGCGTTTGTGGCCAATGTTCGGAGTCGCCGCCACGGGGCGGCCTCCTCCCGTACGTCCGCCTGTCCGTTACCCGGGCCCGCTTCTGCAGCGCTCGGCGCAGCAGCCTTCCGTTGACGGCGGCGCCGTTCGTTGGTAGAGAGTGCGTACAACTGCTGTTTGAAACATGCCGGTCAACCATCCCCTGTCGCGGGCCCCGCGCCCCAGGAGGTCGTCAGCCGTGCCGAGCCCGACAGCCGAAGCCGATCTCGTCCTCGTGAACGCGAAGGTGATCACCGTCGACGGGGACTTCTCCCTCCGGGAGGCGGTCGCCGTTTCCAAGGGGAGGATCCTCGCCGTCGGACGGACCGACGAGGTGAGGAAGCTCGCCCGCCCGAGCACGCGGGTCCTGGACCTCAAGGGCCTGCCCGTCCTGCCGGGAATCAACGAATCCCACCTGCACGGTCCGTTCTTCGGCGCCACCCGGCCGCCTCTGGCGCTCGACCTCACCTACCCCGCCGTCCGCTCGATTCCGGAGATGGTCGAGGCCTTGCGGAAGAAGGCCCTCGAGACGGCCCCGGGCGAATGGATCCGCGGCTTCGGCTGGGACCAGGCTTCCCTGGAGGAGTGCAGGGACGACCCTTCCCGGCTCCCCCGGAAGTACGACCTGGACCCGGTGACGCCCCGAAACCCGGTCGTCTTCACCGACTTCTCCGGCCACACGCTCCTCGTCAACAGCAGGGCCCTGGAGCTCGCCGGAGTGACGAGGGAGACCCCGGACCCGCCGTCGGGCGAGGTGGAGCGGGACGAGCGCGGCGACCCGACCGGGATCCTGAAGGAGCCCCAGGCTCAAGCCTTGGTCTCGGTTCACGTGCCCCTCCTCACCCGGGAGGAGAAGAAGACCGCACTCCTGACCGCGCTTCGGCACCTGAACGCCAACGGCGTCACGAGCTTCACCGACGCGGCCATCGGGCCCGGCGGAGACACCTACGTGGGCGGCGTCATGAGCGCGGAGTTCGTGGCCCTCTACCAGGAGCTTCTGGCCGAAGGGAAGCTGACGGCTCGGGCGACCGTGCTCCTCCTCCTGGGGCAGTACGGCGCCCTGACCTACGACGAGTTGGAGGAGGGGCTCCGGACCTTTCCGAGGCCCGGTACGCCCGAACCGACGTGGCTCCAGTTCCCGGGCGTGAAGCTCTTCGCCGACGGCATCCCGCTCACGTACACCTCCTGGATGAACGAGCCGTACGTCAGCGGGAACGCGGGACGGGGGAGGTCGGTGCTGGCCGGAGCCACCGAGGCGGAGCAGGCCGAGAACCTCGCCCGAATGATCGCGCTCGTGCACCGGCAGGGCTTCCAGGTCGCCGTCCACGCCACGGGCGATCGGGCCATCGACGCCACCGTGGAGGGCTTCGCCCGTGCGCTCCGCGAAGACCCCGGAGGCGACCCGCGGCACTACGTCATCCACGGCGACTTCATCAGCCCTCGGACGACCGCCCTCCTGGCGGAGCTCGGGTGCGGCCTCGCCATCCAGCCCTTCATCGGCGTCATGATCGCGGACTTCGAGCCGGCCATCGTCGGCAAGGAGCGGGCCGCCCGGGAGTGGCCGTTGCGGAGCCTCCTCGACGCGGGAGTGAAGCTCACCAGCAACTCCGATGCTCCCGTCACCTACCCCAACTGGCGGAAGGGGGTCCAAGCGGCCGTCCTGCGCGAAAGTCTGCTCTCGGGGGCCGTGAGCGGGCCCGAGGAGCGGATCACCGTCGAGGAGGCCCTGCGCACCTACACGATCAACGGGGCGTGGCAGGACGGCATGGACGACGTGAAGGGCTCCATCGAGCCCGGCAAGTGCGCGGACTTCTGCGTGATCGGCGAAGATATCCTCCGCGTCGACCCGCACCGCATCGGAGACATCCCCGTGCTGATGACGATCGCCGGGGGGGAGGTCGTCTTCGACGAGAGCGGCGGGCGGTTCGGCTGAGACGCCCGGAGCTCGTCCCGCCATTCAGGGCGCTTCGTACGTCTTCTCGAAGAGGTTCTTCTTCTTCAAGAAACGCTCGAGGGTGTTGGGCGCAACCCAGGTGATCGCCGGCCTGACTTTCGTGCGCTGGTGCATGGCCTCGGCGATCTCCTCGGCCAGGGCGGCGAGCTGCTCCTGCGCGACGCCCTCGCCGTACTCCACCTTGAGCCGGAGCGGCGGGACGACGCGGGGGGGCGGCTCGTCGAGGACGATCCGGAACTCCCCCGTCACCCGGGGCACGAAGGAGTTGATGACGCCGGAGAGGGCGGCCGGATAGACCATGACGCCCTTGACCTTCAGCATGTCGTCCGCCCGCCCGACGATCCGGAACCGGAGCCCGGTCTTCCCGCAGGGGCACGGTGACGTGAAGACCTGGTTGATGTCGTTGGGCGTCTGCCGCAGGCCCGCGAGCGTCACCGTTCCGTCGAGCTGGGTCAGCACCCCGATGCCCGTCGCCCCGTCTTCCATGGGAACGTGCTCGTGGGTGACCGGGTCCACGAGCTCATAGAGCACCACGTCCTCGTTCAGGTAGTGCATGCCCTGGTACTCGGGGTGCTCGCACGAACAGCCGCCGAAGGCGAGGTCGTACACCTCCGCGTCGAAGGCGGTCTCCAGCTTCCGGCGCAGCTCCGGGATCCCGGCGCCCGGCTCGCCGCCGCAGAGGAGCCTGCGAATGCCCAGTTCGGCGACGCTCTTCCCGGTGATCTCCACCGCCTTCTCGATCATGTACTCCGCCAGCGAAGGGGTGCAGACCAGCGCCTTCGGTTTCAGCAGCTTCGCGTACTTCAGGAGGGCCTCGGTCCCGGCCTCCGCGCCCACCGGGATGCAGCAGGCGCCGTAGTCGGAGACCGCCAGGCAGAGGATCGCCCCTCCCATGAACATGCTCAGCCCGAAGCCGTGGAGGACCTTGTCGCCCGGGTAGACGCCGCCCCTCCAGAGCTGACGGCTCGTGAACTCGGTCCAGACCTCGCGATCCCGTTTCGTGAAGGGGTAGGGGCTCGGATCGCCCGTGGTGCCGGAGGTGGCCGAGATCCAGGTGAGCCGCTCCGCCTCCTCGCCCATGAACCCCCGCAGGAGCGCGTTCAGGTCCCCGCCGCACTCCTCGGCGTACTGGCGGTGGTCCTCCTTGGTGAAGACCGGAATCCGCTTGTAGTAGTCGTCCCACGTCTTCAGGTCCGCGGGCTTTACCCCTACGCTCTTCATTCTCCCGCGCCAGTAGGGCGCCGTCTCGTACAGGTACTCGACCTTCTTGGTCACCTTGGCCCACTGGATGGCCTTCATCTCCGGCGTGTTGAGCTTGGTCTCGATCTCCATGTTCCAGTACGGTCTTCGCCCTTCGTGAGGAGAGATCATCGCCTGCTCCTTTCCGGGTGAACCCCTGAAACCCTCCGTGGACGCGGGGAGTGCGCGCCTCCCGTGGCCTTGCGTTCAGCCTCCCCTTTCCCTCAGGCCCTCCGGAGGATCGTCACCGCGCACGCGGCGTTGTCGTTGAAGTCCGTCAAGCCTCCCGCGTTCTCGATCAGTCCGGTCCGGGGCTCGCGCACCTGCCTTCGGCCCGCCTCGCCCCGCAGCTGCCAGACCACCTCCGCCACCTGGGCGAGCCCCGTGGCGCTGACGGGGTGACCCCGGGCGGCGAGCCCGCCGCTCGGGTTGACGGGGATGTCCCCCGTGATCTTCGTCCGGCCCTCGGCGAGGAACCGCGCCGCCTCTCCCGGCCGGCACAGCCCCAGGTACTCCATGACCAGGAGCTCCGCCGGGGCCATGGCGTCGTGCACTTCAGCGAGGTCGATCTCGTCGGGGCCGAGGCCGGCGCTCTCGTACGCCGCCTGGGCGGCCACCCGGGGCAGGTCGGGGTCGGTCTCGTTGGCCCTGCGGTACCTGCCGCCGCAGACCTGGCAGGCCGCGACCTCCACCAGGGGCCTGGCCGCGTGCCGGCGCGCCACCTCCTCCGAGCAGAGGAGGGCCGCCGCGGCCCCGTCCCCGATGGAGCAGCACATGTAGAGGGTGAGCGGCGCGGCCACGGTCCGGGAGGCGAGGACCTCCTCCGCCGACAGAGGCCGCCGGTGCTGGGCGTAAGGGTTGAGCGCCCCGTTGGCCGAGTTCTTCTCGACCACCTTTGCGAAGTCGAGCGCCGTCGCGCCGTACCGCTCCATGTACCGGGCGAGGAACATCGCGTACTCGGCGGTGAACTGGTAGCCCGTGCCGTGGTACGGGGTGTTGGAGGTCATGGCGACGACGGGCCTGGCCCGGTCCGGGTGGTAGAGCTTCTCCACCCCGAGGGCGAGCGACACGTCGCAGAGCCCGGAGGCGACCTCCAGCCAGGCGCCCCGAAAGGCAGTCGAGCCGCCGGCGCAGGCGTTCTCGACGTTCACGACCGTGATGCCGCAGATGGCGCTCGCCGCGAGCACCTGTTGGCCGATCTGGCCGGCCTTCCCGCTGATGAGGCCGTGGAGCGCGTTGGCGACGTACGCGCTCCGGATACTCCGGGGCTCGAGCCCCGAGTCCCGGACGGCGTTCCAGACCGCCTCCCGGCCGAGGTCCTCCAGGGTCCGCTCCTCGAACTTTCCGAAAGGGGTCATTCCCACCCCCAGGACGAAGACCCTCCTCATGGCTCCCTCACGCGCTTCCGGCGGGCCGGAGCAGCCATCCCACGACCTCGTTACCCGCGGCGTCGGTCGTGAGGGTCCCGATCACCACCTCGCCCCGCTCCCCGATCCGGACGGCGCCCTCCGCGGGGGTGCGCCCGATCACCATCGCCGTCACCGTCGGCCCCTCGTCGAGTTCCAGCCGCCCGAAGCCGTAGGGCGCCGGAAAGCCCGGCAGCGGCAGGTGGAGGACCGTGTAGCCGTGGAACCTCCCCTTGCCCGAGAGGCGGGTCTCCTCCATCGTCTCCGGCTCCACACACTCGGGGCAGACGAGCCGCTTCGGAAAGAAGCGGGTGCCGCACTTCCGGCAGCGGCCGCCGATGAGGTAGGACTCCTCCCCCGGCGCCTCGGCCAGGTGGAAGTGCCCTTCGCGGACGGGGTACCTGCCCGCGGGGAGACCCTCTCCCCGAGACCGCTCCGCCCGCTCCCATCCGGCCACGGCGAGCTTCACGCCCAGGGTGTCGCGCTCGTCCAGGATCACCTCCTGAAAGCTCGCGAGGCCGAGGGACTCCACCCCCTGCTCCTGGACCCTCGCCACGATCCGAATCCCCCGCTCCTCCGCCTCGCGCGCCGCCGCGGCCGGATCGCCCACCTTGAGGGCGAGGGCGAAGAGGACGGCCTCGCCCCTCTCCTCGAGCCACGCCCGGAGGGTCTTCGTGTCCGGCGGGTTCACGTCCACGTCGGCGCCGGGGGAGATCAGCTCCAGGTGCCTCTCGAGGTCGATGCAGACCCTCACGCCGGCGGCGTCGAAGAGGGGCCCCCGCATCTCGACGAACTCGAACCCGAAGAGGTCGCGGAAGAACCGCAGCCCCTTCTCCATGTCCCTGACGCCGATCACCACCCGGTCGATGCCCTTCAGCTCCACGGCCGCCCTCCCTCCTCCGAGGCTACTTCGCGAGCTTCATCCCCGTGGCCAGCATGGCCTGGCGGAGCCGCTCCCGGTCGTACCAGAAGAGCGTCAGCTTCGGGTGGCGGAGCTCCCCGCCCGTCATCCCGACGAGCTCCTCGCAGTACTTCCACTGCTGGAAGTTGTAGAGGCCCATGGCCGCGGTCGGGAGCGTGATCTGCAAGATCGTCTTCCGCAGGGGATCGAGCTGCCAGTAGAGCTCCATGGCCTCGTCCATCCGCCCTTCCTGGAAGAGGTGGAAGAGCCGGACCTGCCGCCGGTCGTCGGGCGTCTGGAAGAACTGCCAGGGCGAAGACCCGGACCACTGCATCCCGTACTTCCGGATGAAGGTGGGCCACGCGTCGTCGAGGGGGTAGCTGATGAGGACCTTGTCCCCGAAGAGGCGGAAGCACTCGTCGATCCAGCCCCACTCGAGGATCCCGATCTTCATGGCGACCACGTTGTCGAGGTCGGCGAGCCGCTTCAGGACCGGCGCGGGGATCCTCCCCGGGAAGGGGAAGTCGTCCTTGATCGAGGGGAAGAGCACCACGGCGAGGTTCGTGGCGTCGCAGATGGCCCGGCTGTACTCGTACACCTCCTCGGGCGAGCGGGGGTGGAAGTTCGAGCCGTAGCTCAGCAGGAGGCTGTCGGCGCCGGCGGCCTCGGCGAACCGGGCCATGTCGATGTTTTCGGCCACCGAGTAGTACTTGAGCGCGAAGGTGATTCCGATCCGCCCCTTCGCCTCGTCGACGCACCACTCCAGGAACTTCTTGTCCTCCTCCTTCGTCGTGCCCGCCTCGGTGACGAGGCTGATCGAGAAGAAGCCGTGCCGGATCAGCTCCCGCACGTCGTGGCGGATCCCCGCCTCGTCGAGCTCCAGGGTCTCCGGCGTGAAGGAGGGCAGGATGGTGCCGTCCAGCCCGCGGTAGAACCCTTTCGCCCACTCTTTTGCCTCGCCCTTGCGGTAGTTCATCGTGGACCTCCTCCCAGCTTCTTCTTCCGGCCGAGCTCGGCCGCGACGTTGCCGAGGCCCAGCGATTCCAGGCCTTCCCGGGTCGGCCAGCCCGTCCGCGGATCCCAGCCTTCGAAGGCGTAGTAGTCGGTCTTCCACCGTTCGAAGTCTTCCCGCTTTAGGACGCGCCCCTTGGCGTCGGCGTAGACCCACTTCCCGTCCTCCCGCGCCGGCAGCACGCAGGGCGTCTCAATCGGCTGCGTGTACACGTACTCGGAGAGGACCTCCATGTCCCGATGCCGGCCCTGGAGCACCCAGATGGACCGGTCGAGGTTCCAGATCCTGCGGCCGATCTCGAGGCCCTGCTCGAAGGTGAGCGAGTTGCCGGTGACGGCGTTGAAGAAGCGGGGCTCTGCCTCCGGGCTGAACCCCCGCTTGTCCGGGGCGTTCACGTTGACGAAGTCCGGGAAGACGATGTCGCAGAAGAGGGCCGACTGCTTCCAGAAGCGCGTGTAGCGCCGGTGCCAGGCGATCATCTTGACCTTGCCCGGGCCGTACACCCCCCTCTCGCTGTAGTCGAGCATGGCGGGGTCCTGGAAAGGGACGAGCTTCTCGGCGAGGATCGTCACCAGCTCCTCGGCCGAGAGCGGAGGCTTCTCCCCCACCATGGCGGAGGCGGCCGGAATCCAGAAGACGCTCTTGTTGACGCAGTGTTCGTTGATGTCCCGCTCGCTAAGGATCGACCCGTAGCTCCACTCCACCTCGGCCCGGGGCTCGTAGTGCTCGTGGCAGCCCCAGGCCACGTAGCGGAGGAGGCCGGTCCTGAGATCCTCCTCGAGCCGGCCCCACTTCTTGGCCGCCCGCACCACCCCCTCCGCCAGGTCATCCCCGAATCCCTTCCGGTGGACGATGGCGTCGACCAGGCGCCGCTCGAACTCCAGCTGACCGTACTTGTCGAAGGGCAGATCGCACTCGATCGCCTTGCCCGGCCCCAGCACCCCCATCTTGTGGAGGTCTCGCAGGTAGCCGTGGATCATTGCCTCGTAGGCGTTGAGCCCCGCCCGCTGGACGAGGTCGGTGGCCTGGAGGGTCTCGGCCGGCCCCTCGGCCGTGTAGACGAGCGACTCGGCGCAGATGGACTCGTTGCTCGCACTGCTCCCGGTCCGCCGCCGGCAGGGTCGCGGACAGCTCGTGCAGCCCTGGGCCCTGGAGGGCTCGGAAACCGGGAGGAAGGACATGCCCCCGGGAGCGCCGGAGATGAGGTTGTAGAAGTGGAAGTTGTCGACCGGCGACTGCTTCCGCGGCCGGTCCACGTCGTACATGTACTTCTGCAGGATCCACCTGCGCGCCTCGAGCAGGGCGGCGGGGTCGGCGACGTGCACGCTCCCGGTGCCGATGACGCTGATCGCCTTCAGGTTTTTCGCGCCCCAGACGCCGCCGAACCCTCCCTGGCCCGCGGCGGAGCCGGCGTCGTGGATGAGGCAGGCGATTCGGCTCAGGTTTTCACCCGCCGGTCCGATGGCGAGCACCGCCGGCCGCTGGGTCGTCCGCCGCTCGCCCCCGCTTCCCGCCGGGTCGGCCCACTCCCCCCGGACCGCCCCGCCTCCGACGTCGGCCCAGATCCGTTCCTGGGTCTCGTAGGTGTCCTTGCCCCAGAGCGTCCGGGCGTCCCGGATCCGCACGTCCCCGTCGCGGATGTCCACCCAGACCGGTTTCGCGGCCCGGCCCTCGACGACGATGCCGTCCCAGCCGGCGTACTTCAGCATGGGGCCGAACCGTCCCCCGACCCCGCTCCTCGTGAACCACTCGACGGGATAGGGCTGCGCCCCGATGCCCTGCACCTCGGTCCGGGAGGCGGAAGGCGCCAGCGTGCCCGTGAGCGGCGAGGTCATCAGGGTGACGACGTTTCTCGGATCGAAGGCGCCGATGGCCTTGTCCGGCACCAGGTCGAAGAAGAGCGCGGACCCGATGCCGTGGCCCCCGCCCCAGGCTTCGTACTGCCTCGTATCGATGGCCGAGACCTTCCGGCTGGTGAGGTCGATGCGAAGGATCTTTCCCGCGTAGCCGTTCATCGTCACTCCACCGGGAAGCCGAGCTTCTTCCAATTCTCGTTGCGCAGGTTGACGTAGTACCCGAGGTCACCCGCCTGGGCCGGCACCGCGGCCGTGAAGCGGATTGCCCGCATGGGGCAGACGTCGGCGCACGCCTGTCTCCCCCCGGGTCCGCCGGCCGCGCCGAGGAAGCGCGCCCCGGCGCAGAGATCGCACTTCCGCGCGCGCTGGGCCTCCAGGTCCCAGACGAGCCTGCCCGGGGCGAAGGCGCACGCGTCGAGACACTTGCGACACCCCGTGCACTTCTCCTCGTCCACCGTCCGGACGTTGCCCTTGGCCGGATCGGCCGCGAGGGCGCCCGTGGGGCAGGCCTCCACGCAGGAGGGCTCCAAGCACTGGCGGCACTGGGCCACGGCGATGTCCGCCGGGAACTTGCCGAGGGGGTACTGGACGATCTGGATCCGGGAGAGCGAGAGGCTCTCCTTGCCCTCGTGGGCCACCGAGCAGGCGAGCATGCAGGAGAGGCACCCCGCGCACTTCTTCGGGTCCGCCAGGAGGTAGCCCGTGGAGGGGGGCAGGACCGGTGCCCCGGCGACGGCGGGCCGGCCGGGGAAGGAGTAGAGCGCCAGGGCCCCGTAGCCCACCGCCGCCGAACCGGCGAACCTCAGGAACGCTCGCCTGGAGAGGCCTTCTTTCTCTTCCTTGTCTTCGCTGGTCATCTCTTCTGCCCTCGGAACGATAGGGGATCAGGTCACCCTGGAGCCGAGCTCCCGGAGCGCCCGGGCCTGGGCGAGCCGCTCGTCCATCCAGGTGCGGAGTCTCAGGAGCTTTTCGCGCTCGTGGCTCGCGTCGGCGAGGCACTCCTTCATCCGGTCCGCGAGCTCGCGGTCGCCCTGGACGTCTCGTACCCAGGCCTCCAGGCGGGCGAAGTCGATCCGGGGGCAGGAGTCGTGGAGCAGGGCCACGACCTCGGCGAAGCTGTAGAGGGTCGCGGAGACCGCCCCCATCCTCTCCCGGAGGCGGTAGCCGATCAGCCGGTCGTCGAACCCGACCTCCTCCAGGAGCTTCGTGGCGAGCGCGACCGTCGGGGTGGAAAGGCCGGCCATGTTCATGTCCTCCCTAGTTTGCGTTTCTTGGTGAGCTCTTCGGCTACGTGCGGAAGGCCCAGGGAGTCGAGCGTCGACTTGAGGGGCCAGCCGGTCTTCGGGTCCCAGCCCTCCAGGGCGTAGTATCGGGTCTTCCACTCGTCGAAGCCGTTCTTGTCCAGGTGCCTGCCGTCCACGGCCACGTAGGTCCACTTCCCGTTCTCGCGGCCGGGCAGGTAGTGGACCGGCACCGGGTAGAGGGGCGCGAGCGGAACGGTGTAGATGTGCTCCGCGAAGTGGACCATGTCCCGGTGCCTGCCTTGGAGCGTCCAGATCGCGTTGTCCAGGTTCCAGATCTTCCGCCCGAGCTCGATCCCGTCGGCGAAGCTGCACTCCCGGCCCGTGACCGCCTTGAAGAACCTGGGCTCCGCGATGCCGGTCACCCCGCGGCCGTCGGGCCGGGCCATGTTGACGAAGTTCGGGTAGAGCCCGTCGCAGAAGAGCAGGGACTGCTTCCAGAAGCGGCTGTAGTGCCGGTCCCAGGCGACGAGCTTCGCCATGTGCTCCGAGTACATGTTGTCGTTCGCGTAGTCGAGCATCCGGACGTCGCACTGGTAGGGCACGAGCTTCTCCGAGAAGAGCGTCACGATCTCCTCGGCGGAGATCGGGGGCTCCGCCCCCTGGGCCTTGGCGCCCGACGGCAGCCAGAAGAGCCAGTTGAAGGCGTGCTCGTTCACCTCCCGGTCGCCGACGATCGACCCGTAGCCCCACTCGAGCTCGGCCCTCGGTTCGTAGTGGAGCGGCAGCCCCCAGTGGGGATAGGCGAGGAGGCCCGTTCGGGCGTCCTCCTTCAGCCGGCCCCAACGCTCGGCCGCCCGGTAGAACCCCTCCGCCATGTCGTTGCCGATCCCTCGCCGCTCGGCGATCATCCGGAGCAACCCCTCCACGAACTCGGTCGAACCGTATCCCTCGAAGGAGAGGTCCGTGTCGATGGCCTTGCCCGGCCCGAGCACACCCATCTTGTGGAGGTCGCGGACGTAGGGGAGGCCCCGCAGGAGCTCGCAGGCGTTGATGCCGTACTTCTGGCAGAGGTCGGCCGAGATGAAGACCGAGTCGGTCTGCTTGCCTTGGTGGCGCTCCAGATCGGGCAGCACGTACCACATCGAGTCCGCGCACGCGGATTCGTTCCCCTTCCCGCTTCCGTAGCGGGACCGGCAGCCGGCCGGGCACCCGGCGCACGCCTGGGGCCTCGCGTCCTCGGGATTCTTCCAGAAGGCGATCGACACCGGCGGGGAGCCGGGGCCGAGCATCATCCTCGCCCCCATCGGGTTCGCCTGGACGCGGGGGTCGTCCGCGTCGAGGCTGAACTCCCGCTTCAACCAGAGGCGGGCCTCCACCAGGGCCTTCGGGTCCGCCACGTGGACGGCACCCGAGCCCCAGACGCTCACGGCCTTGAGGTTCTTCGAGCCCCAGACCCCGCCGAACCCGCCCTGGCCGGCGGCGTTGCCCGCGTCGTGGATGAGGGCCGCGATCCTCCCCAGGCGCTCGCCCGAAGGCCCGATGGTCAAGACGGCGGGCCGCTGGACGGTCCGGCCCCCCTTGGCGTCGGGGCCGGTCTTCAGCCAGTCGCCGTACCCTCGCCCGCCCGCCACCAGGCGCCAGATCTCCTGCTGCGCCGCCCAAGCGTCCATGCCCCAGAGCCGGCCCGCGTCGCGGATCCGCACGTCCCCGTCCCGGAAGTCGATCCACACCGGCTTCGAAGCCTTGCCCTCGACGACGATGCCGTCCCAGCCGGCGTACTTGAGCATCGGACCGAAGCGCCCGCCGAAGTTGCTCCGCGTGAACCACTCCACCGGGTGGGACTGGACGCCGATGCCCTGCACCTCCGTCCTCGAGGAGGCGCCGGGGACGAGCGTCCCCGTCAGGGGGGACGTCATGATCGTCACGACGTTTCTCGGATCGAAGCCGCTGACGGCCTTCTCCTTGGCGAGATCCCAGAAGAGCGCGGAGCCCATCCCGTGCCCCCCTCCCCACTGCTCGTACTTCCGGGTCTCGATCGTCGAGATCTTCCGGCGCGTCAGGTCGATGCGCAGGATCTTGCCCGCATATCCGTTCATGCGCGAACTCCCTCGCCTATTCGGTCGTGTAGCCGAGGGCCTTCCAGCCCTTGCCCCGGAGGTTGACCCGATAGCCGGCGTCGCCTTTCTGGACCGGGATCTCCTTCGTGAACCGGATGGCCCCGACGGGGCACGTGGCGACGCAGGCCTGGGTGCCGGCCGGTCCGCCCTTCTCTCCCCAATAGGGCGCGTCCGCGCAGAGGTCGCAGACCTGCGCGTGCTTGCCTTCGAAGTTCCAGATCGCGGTGCTGGGAGTGTTGCGGCACGCCTCCACGCAGGCCCGGCACCCGATGCACTTCGCCTTCCGGACCGTGCGGATGCCCCGCGCCGGGTCGGCCCGCAGCGCGCCCGTGGGACAGGCTTCCACGCAGGGGGGCTCCACGCACTGCCTGCACTGGACGAGGCGGAGGTCGTCCGGAAACCGCTCGAAGGGGTTCTGGACCACCTGGATCCTGGAGAGGGAGAGGCTCGCCTTGCCCTCGTGCGTCAAGGAGCAGGCCATCATGCAGGTCGTGCAGCCCTGGCACTTCTTCGTGTCGACGAGGAGGTAGCCCCCCGCGGCGGGGATCGCCGCGACCGCGTCGCCGAGCCAGAAGGCGCCGGGCACGTGCGCGAGCCCCAGGCCGGCCGACGCGACCCCCGCGAGCTTGAGGAACTCCCGGCGGCCCAGGCCGGCCTCGGTCTCTTTCATTCGCTTCCCCACTCCCATCCTCCTCCCCCTGACCCGTTGTTTTCGGTTATCGGTTATCGGTTATCGGTTATCGGTTATCGGTTGTCGGTTGTCGGTTGTCGGTTGTCGGTTGTCGGTTGTCGGTTATCGGTTATCGGTTATCGGTTATCGGTTATCGGTTATCGGTTATCGGTTGTCGGTTGTCGGTTGTCGGCTTCCGGTTTTCGGTTTTCGTCCATTTTCGTTCCTGCTCTAACTGATCACCGATCACCGATCACCGATCCCCCAATCCCATCAGTCAGTTGGGGGGGCCCGCCCCACCACGTCGGAAAGGGGCTGGGTGGGAGGGTGGGCAGAGCCCACCCTACGACTGATAACTGACAACTGTTCCTCACAGCAGCGTCTCGATGAAACCTCCGAGCTGGGCCTTGATCCTGGCGTCGTCCCAATCCCGGGCGTCTACGAAGTCGCTCGAGATCACGAAGGTGGGCACCCCGGCCTGCTCGAGGATCTTGATGAAGAGGAGCATGGGCCCGCTCAGGAGCCGGCAGGAGTCCGCCCGCTGGAAGACGACGCCATCGAGCCGGAACTTCTTGGCCCACTCGACGAAGAACTGCGCGTGCCACGGCGGCAGCAGCCCCAGTTCGGTGTACCCGACGTACCGCGACGCCAGCGCCCGGAGCGGGTCCGTGAGGTCTCGCCTGATCCACTGCTGGGTGATCGCGAGGTAGCTCATGAAGGGAAACGTGGCCCCGTAGCCATCGACGAAGGAGTCGTAAAACCCCGGCGTGAACCAGTTGGGGACGCCGTAATGCCCGAGCCGCACTCGCTCTTCCCGGCAGATCGAGACCCCGTCGCGGACCCGCTCCTTGACCTCCTCGTACATCCGCCTGGCCTGGTCCAGCCCGAGCTCATGGCCCCGGTAGAACTGGGTGAAGATGAGGCTCGCCATGTGGTCGCCCATGGAGAGCGTCGCCGGGGCGTCGGCGCAGAGGTCGAGGATCTTCGTGCAGTAGTCGAACTGCTCGTTGCTCCGTTCCATCACCTCCCGCAGCCGGGCCATGCTGAGGCTCTTTCCGGTGAGGCTCTCCAGGAACGCGATGAGGCCCTCCGTCTCCTGGACGGCGTGGTCGACCCGCCAGCTCTCCCGGTAGCTCTCCGCTTCCATGTCCGCGGGCGTCTTGCCGAACGTAGGCGGCGGGGGCGAGCT
>JACRCS010000505.1 GCA_016218905.1 Deltaproteobacteria bacterium | reverse complement strand
TCGAAACACGCCTGACACACTCCCCTTGTCGCAACCCCCCTTGCGCCCCCGCCCCTGGGCACCTAGGATCTGCAACTTTGTCTCAGCATGGCCGGGTGGAGATACCACTCGGAATCGAGGAGGTTTCAGATGAATCGCAGGCAGATGTTCGGTGCGGTCGCGGCGATCGCGGCGGCGGGGATGTTCTCGGCGGCCTATTCGACGGCGCAGGAGCACCCGAAAGGGGACCACCATAAGGCCGAGAAGAAGACGTTCAAGTGCATGGGCGGCAACGCCTGCAAGGGCAAGAGCGAGTGCGGCGTCGCCGGCGCCCATACGTGCCACACTAAGAACGCGTGCAAGGGGAAGGGATGGGTGATGACCGCCTCCGAGAAGGAGTGCGAGGACCTGAAGGCGGCGAACGCCGCCTCGAGCGCCCCGAAGAAGTCCTGACCCGGGCGCCTTTCCTCGGGCACGGGGTCGGCCTGCGGCGCGAGCACTACGCGGCAATTCTCGCGGGTCAGCCCGCGGGCGATTGGCTCGAGGCGATCAGCGAGAACTACATGGCCGTGGGCGGGCGCGCGAGGGCGATCCTCCGCGCCGTCCGCGAGCAATACCCGATGACGCTCCACGGAGTGTCGCTCGGCATCGGCGGGACCGACCCGATCGACGAGAGGTACCTCGACGCGCTGAAGGAGCTGGCGGCCGAGGTGGAGCCCGCGTGGGTTTCGGACCACCTCTGCTGGACGAGCGTGGGCGGGCGCACGTCGCACGATCTGCTGCCCCTGCCGTACACGGAGGAGTCGCTCGCGAACGTGGTGTCGCGGGTGGCGCACGTGCAGGAGCGGCTGGGGCGGATCCTCGTCCTCGAGAACGTGTCGAGCTACGTGGGCTTCCGCGTCTCGACCATGCCGGAATGGGAGTTCGTGGCGGAGGTGGCGCGACGAGGCGGCTGCGGGCTGCTCTTCGACGTGAACAACGTCTTCGTGAGCGCCACGAACCACGGCTTCGACCCGCGGGCGTACCTGGCGGCGATTCCACCGGAGAGCGTGTGGCAATTCCACCTGGCGGGGCCTTCGGAGATGGGGCCGCTCCTCGTCGACACGCACGATCACCCGGTGCGGCCGGAGGTGTGGGAGCTCTACCGGGAAGCGGTGACGCGCTTCGGCGAGGTGTCGTCTGTCGTGGAGTGGGACGACGACATTCCCGACCTGGCGGTGGTGCGGGCCGAGCGCGACAAGGCCGCGGCGATCGCAGCGCAGATCGCAAAGGGGTCAGTTCCGTTTTCCGTTAGGACGGAAGAGAGGGAAGAGAGGGGGTCCGTTCCGTCTTCCGCTAACGCGACGGAGGAGGGGTCCGTTCCGTTTTCCGTGATCACGGAAAACGGAACGGACTCCCTCTCCGTTCGTGGCGTGCAAGAGCTCTTCTTCGGCCTGGTCACGGCGCCGGAGGGGGTGACGAAGACGCTCCATGGAAGGGAAGCCGACCAGGCGGCCGTGACGGAGGTTTTCTCGGGCGATGCGCGGATGCCGGCCGAGGAGCGGCTCGACGCCTACGCGAATATGTACTTCTTCCGGCTGCGCGACGTTCTGGCGGAGGACTTCGAGCGGACGGCGGCGGTTCTCGGCGAGGCACGCTGGCACAACCTGGTGACCGACTACCTCCTCTCCCATCCCCCTATGCGGTGGTCGCTACGTTGGGCCGGAGAGGCGCTGCCGGGCTTCCTGCGAGGGCACGCGTACGGAGCCCAGCGACCCTGGCTGGCCGACGTGGCGGCGCTGGAGTGGGCGCGCAGCGAGGCCTTCCAGGCCGAGGACGCCGAGGCGCTGGGTGCCGAGAGGCTCATCGACTTTCCTCCCGAGTCCTGGCCGACGCTGACCCTCGGAGCGGTCCCGGGCACCGCGTTGACATCCTCCCGATGGGACCTGGCCGGGTGGTGGGTCGACGGCGGAACGGAGACGCCAGCGGAGGCACCGGGAGGCCAGGTTCTTCTCGCCTGGCGCGACGCGGCCCACGACGTCCGGCACGAGGTGCTGGGGGTAGACGAGGCGGAAGCGGCGCGAAGGCTCTTCGCTGGTGAACTCTTCGCGAACGTGTGCGAGGCCTTCGCTCCGGACGGCGCCAGCGACGCCGAGGCCAAGGAAGCCGGGAAGCGTGCCATGGAGCTCCTGATGCGCCTGATCGAACGCGGGATCGTCACCTTGGGGTCTGGTCTGCACTCTACACTCTGCGTCCGCGCAGAGGCTCCCGGCGGTGAAATGCGGAGTGTGTAGAGTGCAGACCCGACCCCCAATGGTGGTGGAGCGGTTTTCGCGAGGGGATCGGGGACTGGTCGTGGTGTGCGCGGTCGTGATTGCGCTGGGGACGGCGATTGGGGCGACGCTGTTCTCGCGGGCGTTTCCGGAGGCGTCGATCGACTTCCGCGTGACGCGGGAGGAGGCGCGGCGAACGGCGGAGCGGGCGCTCGCCGCGCGCGGCTTCGACGTGGCGGGACGAAAGGCGTTGGGGGTCTTCGACCACGACGACGATGCGAAGGTCTTCCTCGAGCGGGAGCTTGGGCTCACGAAGGCGTTGCCGTTGCTGGGGCGGGAGGTGCCGGTCTGGCGGTGGTCTTTCCGGTTCGTGAATCCGCTGGAGAAGGGCGAGCTGCGCGCGTTCGTCTCGCCGGCGGGGGAGCTGCTGTCGTTCCGGCGCATGCTGCCCGAGAGGACGCCGGCCGCGGACGCCGGCCCGGAGTCGGCGCGGGCGATGGCGGAGGAGACGATCCGGACACACCGCGGGCTCGACCCGGCAACGCTGAGGTTCGTGGAGGCGACGGAGGAGAAGCGGCCGGCGCGCGTCGACCGGACGTTCGTCTGGGAGTCGAAGGCGCTACGTTGGAACGGCGCGTCGATGCGGTACCTCGTGGAAGTGCAGGGCGACCGCGTGGGGCGCTCGTCACTTTGGCTCGAGGTGCCCGAAGCGTGGCGGCAGTCGTACTCCACGCTTCGCTCGTAGATCAGCGC
>JACRCS010000491.1 GCA_016218905.1 Deltaproteobacteria bacterium | reverse complement strand
CTCGCCGTACTGGAGCGCCACATCGCACTCGCTGCGGACCGCAACGAGCTCGTCCTCGTTCATACCCCCCACCTCGAAGACAAACGAAAGGGCACCCGCCTCATCATGGATGCCATCCGAAACGAACCCCGCCTCGCCCCGGAGCGCGTCCTGATTGATCATACGGAAGAGCACACGATCGGCGAAGTTCGGCAGCGCGGGCATTGGGCCGGACTGACGCTCTATCCCACCTCCAAGTGCTCGCCCGCCCGGGCCGTGGACATCCTCGAGGAGCAGGGGATGGACCGGATCTGGGTCAACTCCGCAGCGGATTGGGGGGTAAGCGACCCGCTGGCGACGCTCAAAGCCGCCGAGGAGATGCGCCTCCGCGGCCACCCCCCGGAGGTGATCCAGCGCGTCTTCTACGACAACCCGGCCTCGTTCCTCGCGCAGTCTCCGAAGTTCCAGGTCTGACCGGCGCGTGTCCCTGTCAACCGGTTTCGGGCTCCCATGAGACGGACCGTCGTCCTCAACGTCGTCGGGCTCACCCGCGCGCTCCTCCGCGCGGGGGCTCCCCGGCTCGGCGAACTCGCCGGCGGGAGCGCCGACCTCCGCACGGTGCTCCCCGCCGTGACGTGTTCCGTCCAGGCCACGTACCTCACGGGAAAGCTGCCTTCGGAGCACGGCATCGTCGGGAACGGGTGGTATTTCCGAGATCTGAACGAGGTGTGGTTCTGGCGCCAGTCCAACCGTCTCGTGCAGGCTGAGCAGATTTGGCAGACGGCACGGAGGAGAGACGGCTCGTTCACGTGTGCCAACACGTTTTGGTGGTTCAACATGGCCACGGACGTGGACTGGTCCGTGACGCCCCGCCCCGTCTACTGCGCCGACGGCCGTAAACTCCCAGACTGCTACTCGAGCCCTCCGGAACTCCGGGAACGCTTCAACCGGGAGTTCGGACAGTTTCCCCTCTTCCAGTTCTGGGGACCCGCCACCTCCGTCGCTTCCAGCGACTGGATCGCCCGGGCTGCCGTCGCCGTCGAAGAGAACCATCAACCTACCCTTCAGCTCGTCTACCTGCCGCACCTCGACTACGTCCTGCAGAAGGTGGGGCCGAGCGGCGATATCTCGCGCGACCTTCGGGAGATCGATGCGCTCTGCGGGCGGCTGCTCGACTTCTTCCGCAACCGTGGGGTGCGGGTACTCGTACTCTCGGAGTACGGGATCACCGACGTAGGCCGGGCGATCCACCCGAACCGCCTCCTCCGCGAAGCCGGGCTCCTGGCAATAAAAGAAGACCTCGGTCGCGAGTACCTCGATCCAGGCCGCAGTCGGGCGTTCGCAGTGGCGGATCACCAGATCGCGCACGTCTACGTCCGGCGTCCGGCCGACATCCAAGCCGTCGAGGAACTCTTCCGGCACAGCCCCGGCGTGGAACACGTCCTTGGGACGGAGGCGAAGAGGGCTCACGGCCTGGGGCACGAGCGCTCCGGAGAAGTGGTGCTCGTGGCGGAGCGGGACGCCTGGTTCACCTACTATCATTGGCGGCACGACGCCACCGCCCCCGACTACGCCCGGACCGTGAACATCCACGCGAAGCCTGGCTATGACCCCTGCGAGCTCTTCCTGGATCCCAAGATTCGGTTTCCCAAGGCGAAGATCGGCTGGACGCTCCTCAAGAAGGTGCTCGGGTTCCGATATCTGCTCGACGTCGTCCCCCTGGACGCGAGCCTGGTACGAGGCTCTCACGGCCGCATCACAGAGTCGGCGGAGGAGGGGCCCATCCTCCTGACGACCGAGCCCAAGTTCCTCGTCGGCAACGAGGTTGGAGCCACCGAGGTGTGCCCACTGATTCTGGACCATGTCTTCCGTGACTGAGATCGAGCACTCGCCGACGCGACGGGCGCCCTCCCGGCGCGGCAGGGAGTGGCTGGCGCTCTTCCGGGCCAGCAACCTGCCCACGGTCTGGACCAACGTGGCAGCCGCGCTGGTGCTCGCCCAGGCGCCTAGCGCTCCCCGGGTCTGGGGGCTGTTCCTCCTCTCCCTCTCGGCGCTCTACGCGGGGGGGGCTTGCCTCAACGACTTCGTGGACCGCGACCTCGACCGTCGTTGGAGGCCCGATCGGCCCCTCCCCTCCGGCAGGGTCTCGCCGTCCGCGGCCCTGTCGGCGGCCGTCTCCCTCCTCGTCGTCGGTGTCGCGCTCCTTGCTGCCGCTCCGTCTCGCGCCGGTCTCGTCCCCGCGTCCCTACTGGCCGCGGTGATCGTTGCCTACGACTTGCTCCACGACCGTTCCCCCTGGGCGGTCTATCTCATGGCTTCCTGCCGCTTTCTGATCTTTCCCACCGTGGCGCTGGCGGCCACCGCCCGCTTGCCTGCCGCCGCCCTCGCCGGCGGCCTCGCCCAGTTCGGCTGGGTCTGGCTCATCAGCCGTGTCGCGCGGGCCGAAAAGGAGCGCGAAAGGCAGTTCAGCTACCCCGTGATTCCCTGGATGATCGCCGGCATCTCCCTCTTGGACGGTCTGCTCCTCAGCGTCTTCGCGACGCCCGCCTGGTTCCCCCTCGGCCTGGCGGGAGCGCTCCTCGCCCTGGGCGGACAACGCTTCGTACGGGGAGACTGAGCCCCTTCACCGACGGAGGTGATCCTTGCAAGCGAAGAGAGCGAAACTCCCCCTTTCACGCCGGTGCGGAGCCGGAACGAGCGCACTTCGGTCGGTGGCTCTCGGTCCTTGGGGTGTCGGCCTGCTGCTGGTTACCTTGTGTGGCACGGGGCTGGCCCAGGAGCGCCCCGCTCCTCTTCAGGGTCCGCCGCCGGGTCCCCAGCCCGTGGCTCCCCTTCCGCCCGCCCCTCCCGCGCCGCCTCCTGGGAAGCCGATGGGTCCTACCGGCCCCATGCCCATGGGGCCGCCTCGGGGTGCTCCGTTCGGCGGCCCCTTCGGCCCCGGCCCAGCCGGCGGGCCGGGCGGAGGAGCGATCTCGATGGATCCGGACGGGCGCCTCCTCGTCGGCCTCGTCCGGCTCGACCCGGAGAAGCGGGAGGTCACGCTGCCGGCGGCGATCAACATGGCCGAAGGACTCCTCGAGTACGCTCTCGTCTCGACGCGCGGCAAGCTCCACGAGAGCCTGCTCGTCACGCCGGCCGAGCCCCTCGACCTGCAGGTCGCTCTCCTGCTGCTCGGGCTCAAGGGAAACCCGACGCTCCAGTTCCAGGGCGACCCGGTCGAAATCCGGGTTGAGTGGACGGCCGACGGCGCTCCCCGCCAGGAGCGGATCGAACGGCTCATCGTGAACCGGCGGCTCGGCGGACCGATGCCGGCGACCGATTGGATCTACACGGGGTCGGTCGTGCGAAACGGCATCTACGTGCCCCAGATCGACCGGTCCATCGTAGCCACGTATCACGACCCCTCGGCCATCATCAACAACCCGGACCCCGACGGGGGCAGTGACAAGGTCTGGTTCGTCAACACGGAAGCGGCACCCCCCCGCGGCACTCCCGTCACAGTCACGATCCGCGTACCCGCGAAGGAGGCGAAGAGCAAATGAGGCGAATCGTTCTTTGGACGGCCTGCGGCGCCGCCCTCACCGCGGTCGCAGTGAACTCGGCGCTCGCCGCTCCCGCCGTGGAGCTCGTGAAGCCGAAGCAGGACGTCTCGTTCCGGCTCGAGCTGGCCAACGCGATCGCGAAGGGGCTCAAGTGGCTCGAGAAGAAGCAGAGCGCCGACGGCTCCTGGTCGCAACCCGAGTACCCGGCCCTTTCCGCCCTGGCCCTTACGGCCTTCATGGGGGAGCCCTCCGGGAAGTACAAGAGCGCGCGCCCTGCCGTCGTGCAGAAGGGCTACGCCTACCTCCTGAAGAACGTCCAGTCCGACGGCGGCATCTATTCCAAGGCGAGCCAGACGCCGATGGAGAACTACAATACCGCCATCGCCATGACGGCCCTCATCGTCGCGAGGGATCCCGCTTTCGAGCCGACCATCCGGAAGGCGCGCCAATATCTGATCGGGCTGCAGAACGACGGCGGCATCGGATACAACAAGGACGGGCATTCCGATATGTCCAACAGCGTAATGGCGCTGGAGGCCCTCTACTACTCAAAGTACCTGGCGCGGGACGAGGCGGGACAGAAGGCGAAGGACCTCAACTGGGCGGCCGCGGTGGCGTTCATCCAGCGCTGCCAGAACCTGCCGGAGTACAACAAGGAAGCGTGGGTCAGCGACGATCCCCAGAACAAAGGAGGCTTTGTCTATTACCCCGGAGACAGCAAGGCCGGGGAGATGAAGACCGCCGGCGGAAAGACTGCGCTCCGGTCCTACGGTAGCATCAGCTACGCCGGCCTGCTCAGCTATGCGTACGCGGACCTCACGAAGGACGATCCCCGGGTCGCAGCCGTGCTCAAGTGGCTCGCCGAGAACTACACGCTCGACGAGAACCCCGGGATGGGTCAGGAGGGGCTCTACTACTACTACCACATGATGGCGAAGGCCCTCAGCGCCGCGGGCGTGACCACGTTGACGACGAAGGGCGGTCGGACCGTCGACTGGCGAAGGGAACTTGCGCTGAAGCTCCTCTCGCTCCAGAGCGGCGAGGACGGCTCCTGGGTGAACCAGAACGGTCGCTGGTGGGAGAAGGACCCGGTGCTCACTACCAGTTACTCGTTGATCGCCCTGGAGGTCCTCTACCGAAGTCTGTAGGAGAGTCGGGAGGGCGCGGCTGGCGCGCCCTCTCCGCCCGAGCTCGGTGTCATCCGTCGAGCCTCGAGGCGGTCGTCGACCGGCATGACGACCGTCGCCGAAATCCAACCCACCCGAGCATCCCCAGTTCGGATCCGAATCCTCTGCTCGCGCCAGGCGTCCAGCCGCACCCGCGTCCCCGAGCGCAGGCGGAAGAGCTCCGTGGTCTGGTCGGTCAGGCCGGAGCGCCCGACGGCTTCCGCGGCGACCACAAAGGCCTCCCGGCAGGAGCGGGCCGCGCCGTACTCGACGAGCGCGAACAGGACGACGGACGCCGCGACCACGCCGGCCGAGACGAGCGACCCGTTTCGGAGTGCCGGCCTCGCCTCCGGTCCTCGGGGCGCGCCTCCCTCTTCGACGGCCAGGGGCTCGCGACGGCCGTCGACTCTCGGCGCAGCTTCGCGCCTCCCGCACCGACGGGCGCAGACCAGACCCCAGAAGAGCAGATTCGTCCCGGCCGCCAGGCCGCGCAGAGCGAAGCGGCGCTCCCCGAGGCGGCTGCGCAGTGCTCCCCATCCGTCGAGCGGGCCGGCCTCGCTGCCGATCCGCGAGACGGCGAGTTGGCGTTGCGCGCGCACGCCGCCGTCGCCGGGCACGAGCAGGGCGGCGCGTTCGTACCAGAGGAGCGCCCGGGCGTAGTCGCCGGAGAGGAGGTAGGCGTTGCCGATATCCGAGTAGAGGTCGCCGCTCCGGACTCCCCTCTGCGCCACCCGGACGAAGCGCTCGGCCGCCGGCCCGAACGCGCCGCGCCGGTAGGCATCGGCGCCTTGGGCGAAGTCCGCCAGTGCACTCGGGCTCACCGGCGCCTCGTCCCCCAGAACCGACCAGACTCCTCCGGCCCCGAGCACGAGGATTGCCGCGGCGGCCCAGATCAGCCGGGGAGGCCAGCGGTGACAGCCTCTCCAGGACGCCCGCGCCAACCGGTCCACCCGCTCCAGGTAGGCGAACACCTCCTCCAGCCCCCTCTTCGGAGCGGCCTCGAGCGAAAAGCGAGCTTCCTCGACGACGTCGAGCAGCCGAGCTTTGGCAGGTGGCTCGACGCTCGGGCCGGGCGAGACGAGGAGGAGCGCCCAATGCAGGTGAGAAAGCGCCTCGGGCGCGGCGCCTACCGCGAGTGCCTTGCCGGCCTGCCGAAGGTGCGTAGAGACGAGACGTCGGGTCGAGCGGTGCGTCGACGTCTCCCTCCGGAAACGGGCCCACGAGGCTATGAACCAAGCCAGCGCCGGGGCGAGGAGGAGCAAGCAGACAAAGGCCGCCTCGCCGCCCTCTCCCGCGCTCGCAAGGGCAGCGGGTCGGCTCTTCAACGGGAGCGCCCGAGGAGGCGGCGAGTTCGCGTCCGCGGCAGCGGGCCCGGTGGTCTCCAGCCGGACCGGCCCGGCCTCGACCGTCCGGTAGCGGCCGGCCTTCGGATCGAAGACGACGAGCCGGAAGGGCCCGAGCTCCGCCATGCCCGCGGCGGTGGGCACGACCACCTTCCGAAAAGTCCTGGCCTCTCCGCCACCCGAAGGAGCTCCGTTCTCCGGGAATAATCTCAGACCCGACGGCTCGGGATACGAGGGCTCCGGTGCCCCGGTCAGGTCACCGCTCCCGCGCAGCTCGAGGGTCAGGAGGGCGGGCTCTCCCCGGGGCGTTCGTCCCCTGTCTAACTTCGCGGTGAGCGCGTACTCGCCGATCAGGCCCGAGAACGGCTCCCGGCCCCGGTACGGCGGTAAAGGTCGCGCGAGCAAGCGCAGGGCTTCGGTGGAAAGCGTCCACGCGCTGGAGAAGGACCGGCCGAAGAACGGGTCGTCTCCGCCGGCCGGGGCGTCCGGGGGAGCCAGACTCCGGCCCGGGACCTCGCAGGTGACTCGAGCAGGACCGATCGAGATCGCGCCGCTCCGCTCCGCGACCAAGCGATAGCGGATCTCCTGGACCTGGTACTGCCGGTCTCCCCTCGAGACGCTCGGAAGAGTCCTGCTGCCGAGTTCCCAGGCCCCACAGCCCACAAAGGACGGCTTTTCGCAGAGCGCGCGCTGGAGGGGAGTCGATGAGAGCAGGCGCAGGGTGTAGAGGAACTCCTCTCCCACGTAGGGGGAACGGGACGAGACCTCGCACTCCAGCAGGACCGCGGGCAGGGAGGAGCTGCCCTCCCCCGGCGCGCCCGTTTGCCCCGAGGCGCCGTCCGCGCCGCTCGTACGCGAGAGGCACAAGAGGAGCACGGCCAGCCCGACGAGCGGGACGCGTCGCCTCACCAGTCCCGCTCCACGGGCCGCAACCCGTACTGCGCGGGCAAGGCCTTCGATGAACGGTCGGGCAGCCGGCCGAGGACCCGTTCGCGCCAATCACGGCCCTCCGTGCCCGGACCGTTCCCCGCCGGCTCTCCCCCGGAAGGGACCTCCGAGCCGACCGGTCGCTTCGCCCCGGGGCTGGGGGAGGCGCGCGCCGAGGGAGGCCGAGCCGCGCCGTTGCTTGGTCCCGGGGCTCCCTTCCCGCCCCGGTCGATCCCGGCCCCCCTCCTGGGCCGGCACGGTGCGCTGGCCTTCGCTTCGGCCGCCGCTCTCTCGGCGATCTCCAGGTTATGGTGGACGTCTACGTCCCGGGGGTCCAGGCGCAGGGCCGCCCGGTAGTACTCGGATGCGCGTTCGTAGCGGCCGAGCCGGTACGCCGAGTTCCCCATGTTGTAGAGGGCCCAGGCCCGCAGCCGGGGAGGGCTCGTCGCCGGAACGGCGGCGTAGCTCCGCAGGGCCTCCTCGAACCTCCCGGTCCGGTAGAAGGCGTTTCCCAGATCGTAGGCAATCTCGGCCCGCTCGGGGGCCTCCACCTGGGCACTCAGGAAGCGGCCGAGGGCGGACCGATGATCGCCTGCGCGAGAAAGGGCGATTCCCTCCTCCACCAGCGACTCCGCTGACGCCGCCCGCGCCGAGCTCGGGAGGAAGGACGCGAGAAGCAGGAGGAGGCCCGGTGCGACCCGAGGCCCGAGCCCCAGCAGCGTCCGGAGCACCAGCCCTGCAGTCGCCCCGCCCAGAAACCAACGAAACGCGCCCGCTGACGAGGCCTCGGCATGGGCGTCCCGGCGGGCGGAGTCCGCCGTAGCCAGAAGGGCCGCAACGGTGTTCAAGTCCTCGGGCCCCTCGCCGACCCGGATGTACGTTCCGCCCGCGAGCACGGCAAGTTCTTGCAAGGCGGCTTCGGCCAAGCGGCTGAGACGGACGCCTCGCGAGGAGCTCGCGAAGCCCCCACCTCTCACCGGAACCGGGGCCCCTTCCGGCGAGCCTACGCCGAGGACGATGAGGCGAGCGCCGGAACGGGCGATCCGCCGGCCCGCCTCCTCGAACCCGCCGGTCGTACCGTCGCCGTCCGTCACCAGGAGGAGAGTGCGGCCGGCGCGGCTCGTCTGTTCGAAGCTCCGGACCCCCGTTTCGAGCGCCTCTGCCACGGCGCTCCCGCCGAGGGGAAAGTCGTCGGGAGAGAGCTCCGAGACGAAGCTCCGGACGGCTGCCACGTCCCACGTCAGGGGACACTGGAGGAACGCCGCGCCCGCAAACGGGACGAGGGCCACCCGTCCGTGAAATCCGTCGAGGAGCTTGAGCAGCTTGGATCGGGCGAGCGCCAGGCGGTCAGCGCGTACGTCCTGGGCGAGCATGCTCCGCGAGCAGTCCAGGACCACGACGAGATCGGCGCCGGCACGCCACGGAGGCGCTTCCGGGCGGCCTCTTGACTCGTTCAGTGCCAGGGTCGAGAGGAGCGCGGCCAGGCCCAGGAGGAGAGCTCGAGGGGCCCTCTGCCTTCGCACGGGCCCGACCACCAAACCCCCGAGGGCCTCCTTCGAGGCAAACGCCGTCAGCGCCGCGGTCCGCCTGCGTCGCGCGAGCCACTCGAGTCCGACGATCGCCGCAGCCGCGCCCCCCCCGCCCAGGCACAACCACACCACCTGAGTCGCGCTCACGGCACCTCCAAATACAAGGTCGCGGCGGCCAGCGCGGAGAGCAGGAGCAGGAGAACGGCTGCTCCCGCAAACGCCGGATAGAGCTCTCGCCGGACTTCCGCACCGGAGAGCCGGACCTTCGTCTTCTCCAGAGCATCGATCGTCCGGTAGATCTCCTCGAGCCCCCCCGCGGTCTCGGCCCGAAAATACCTCCCCCCCGTCTGCGCTGCGATCATGCCGAGAGTCGATTCGTCGAGGTCCAGATTCCTGAGAACCGTCATTCGCCCGCCGAGCGGGTCCTCGACCTCAAAGGGGGCCGGGCCCCGGCTCCCGATGCCGATCGCGTACACCTTCACGCCGAAGGAAGCGGCCAGTTGCGCCGCCAGCGCAGGTGCAACCTGCCCCGCGTTGGAACGGCCGTCGGAGAGGAGGATCGCCACTCGAGTGCGCGTCGGCGTCCCCCTCAGCCGCTTGACCGCGAGCGCCACGGCGTCTCCCAGGGCGGTCTCGAACCCTGCCGCCCCAACGTCGAGGGCGTCGATCGCCGACGTGACCGCGCTCAAGTCCGAGGTCGTCGGCATCCGGGTATGCGCCTCCGCCCCGAAGGCCACCAGCCCCACAAGGTCCTCTCTTCGCCCGGCGACGAAACGCTTGGCCGCGGACTTCGCGGCTTCCAGGCGGCTGATCCTCCGCTCGCCCGAGCGGAAGTCGAGGGCGGCCATGGTATCGGAGACGTCCATCGCCAGTACGAGCCCGAGCGCCTCAACCTCTCGGACGGGCCTCTGAAAGCCGAGCTGCGGTCGGCTCAGACCCACGATCAGCGAAGCGAGCGCAGCCAGTTCCAGGCCCAGCGGCAACCAGGCGGTTCGAGCCACGAGGGAAGGGCGGGTGACCGTGAGCGGTCCGAGAGAGGGGATTCGGAGCGCGGGCCGGGCTCGCCGGGTCCCGAGAAGCCAGGCCAGGGCAGGAAGGAGGAGCAACCCCGAGAGCCAGAGCGGATCCTCAACGCGCAGCACGAGGCGGTTCTCCGCAAATCGACCGGATGAACGACACGGCCGAACCCAGATCGGCGTCGCGTCGGGCGGCCCCAAGCTCGATGCCGCCGTACCTGGCCGACTCGATCGAGGGAAGGAGAGCCTTCAGCTGCATCCTCGGTTCCGCGGCGACCGGCAGTTCCTCGATCAGAAGCAGCACCTCGTCGAGGCTTCTGGTGCTGAGGTCGACGGAGAAGCGCCGCGTCAAGTAATCGGAGAGGGCCGAGGAGAGTTCCCGATAGAAGGATCGGTCCGGGAGGTCGGCCCGGCTCGAAAGCGTACTTAGAACGGAGAGAGCCGCGGAGGCCGGCCCCGAAGCTGTCCTCCGCGCGCTCCGCCTTCGGCGAGCGGCCAGCCAGGAGGCGACGGCCGCAACCGCCGCCCCCCCGAGCCAGAGAGCCGCAGAACCCACCGGAACCCCACTCGTGGAGGGCAGAGAGACGAGGGGCTTCAGGTCCCGGACATGCCCGGCGGGAGGAGCTTCGGCTCCCGAGCCGCCCATCGCCAAACCGAGCAGCAGCGCAAGCAGAGCGAAGACTGCGAAGAGACGGGGCGGCCGGCTGCCCCGATCCGCCCCTCCGCCCTCGGACCTCATCGATACCCCCTGTGCTCCCTCTCCCGAAAGAAGCGCTCGAGGGCGGCCCCGGGCTCGGAAACGGTGGAAAGCGGGAGGGTGGCCGCCCCGGCGCGCTGGAAGAGCGAGAGTGCCCGCTGGCGCTCCGACTCCCGGCCGTCCCGGTATTGACCGCGGACGGCCCGCGCGCGCGCGTCCACGAGGCGCACCTCCCCCGTCTCGAAGTCCGTAATGCAGAGAAGGCCGGCGGACGGCAGATGCCCGTCGGCGGGATCGAAGACCGGCACGCAGACGACGTCGTGACGCCGGGCGAGGCGGCCGAGCGCCCTTTCATAGCCCTCGTCCAAGAAATCCGAGACGACGAAGACGATGCCCCTGCGGCGAGAGACCGCGTCGACGAACTGCAGCCCGGTCGTGAGCCTCGTCCCCGTCCCCCGCGGGGCGCACCCGAGGAGCTGCCACAGGATTCGCCAGACGTGGCCCGGGCTCCTCCCCGGCGGGACGTGGCCCTCGATCCGGTCGCGGAAGCCGACGGCGCCGACGCGGTCGCCGTGATGACTCGCCGCGAGCCCGATCAGCGCGGCGAACTCCGCCATGGTCTCCAGCTTGCTCGCCCCGGAGCCAAAGCGAGAGGAGGCGCTGAGATCCAGCAGCAGCCAGATGGGGATCTCCCGCTCCTCTCGGTAGAGCTTCACGTAGGGGCGGCCGGAGCGCGCGCTCACCTTCCAGTCTATGGCGCCCACGTCGTCGCCGGGCGTGTACTCCCGGACCTCCTCGAACTCGAGCCCGGTGCCCTTGAATACGGATTCATATCGGCCGCACGCCCAGGCGCCGACCCGTCTGCGCGTTCGGACTTCGATCCGTCGCACCTGGGCCGCGAGCTCCGGCCGAAAGAGCCGCGAGCGATCGAGCGCCGCCGTGCCGGCGTGCTTCAAGGGACCGCCACCCCGTCCAGGACCCCTCGGATGAGGTCGTCCGTCGTGACTCCCTCCGCCTCCGCCTCGTACGTGAGGAGGATCCGGTGACGCAGGACGTCGGGAGCGAGAGCCTTGACGTCTCCGGGGACCACGTAGTTCCGCCCGCGCAGGAAGGCATGGACGCGGGCGGCGGCCGCGAGGTAGAGGCTCGCTCGGGGAGAGGCGCCCAGGCGAATGTATGCGGCGAGGCCGAGCCCATAGCGGACCGGGTCGCGGGTGGCGGTCACCACGTCCACGATGTAGTCGAGGAGGAGTTCGTCCACATAGACCGCCTGGACCAGCCCCCTGATCTCCGCCAGGTCCTCTTTTCCCGCGACGGGGCGCGCCTCCGGAACGGAGGCGTTGCCGAACCTCCGAACGATTTCCTTCTCCTCTTCCCTGGTCGGATAGCCGACCAGGAGCTTCAGCATGAAGCGATCAGCCTGGGCTTCCGGAAGCGGATACGTCCCCTCGTGTTCGATCGGATTCTGGGTGGCGAGTACCAGGAAGGGTTCTGCCAGGCCGTAGGTCTGATCGCCGATCGTGACCTGCCGCTCCTGCATCGCCTCGAGGAGCGCGGACTGGACCTTTGAAGGCGCCCGGTTAATCTCGTCCGCGAGGACGAGGTTGTGGAAGATGGGTCCCTTGCGCACGGCGAAGTCGCCGGTTCGGGGTTGGAAGATCTCCGTGCCGGTCAGATCTGCAGGCAGAAGATCCGGGGTGAACTGAACGCGTTTGAACTCGGCGCGGATCGTACTCGCGAGGGCCTTGACCGCGCTCGTCTTGGCGAGGCCCGGGACTCCCTCGATGAGCACGTGGCCACCCGCGAGCAGGCCCACGAGGAGGCGCTCGACCAGGACCTCCTGACCGACCACGACCCGGGCGATCTCGCTCCGAATCCCGTCGACCACCCGGACCTTCGCCCGGATGAGCTCGTCGGTCAGGGACATCCGAGCGCCTCGAGAGAGGCTGGGGCGCGAGGTCGCGCTCTGTTCCTCGTCCTCGGTCTGCTGTCGCTCGTCACCGGAGGCCTCCATTGACGGACTCGGGGAACTGTACAGTACCGCAGCCATCCGGATTCCAGCAAGCTCCACGCCGGAGCTCGCGCGCGGGGCTTCGACGGGTTTTGCCCGGCCGCCGCGAGCGCGCTCGAATCGCGGTCCTTTCGAACTCGGTCGCCGGAGAAGACATGGGACAAAAGCCCAAGCCGCTGACGCATTCCCTCGAACACCGCCGAACGTGGGTCCGGCGCCGCTTCGGCGAGCTCGGCGATACCGCCCTGGGTCGACGGGAGGACCTGGCTCTCATCGTCTGGCCCGAGCTCGAGCGCTCCTATGAGGTCCGGGGGAGCACGTTCACCTATCGGAGGCTCACCGATATCGAAGCGCGGGCGGAGCGGGTCGCGGAGATCTTCCGGAGAGGCGCCGACGAGATGGTGGGCAATCCCGAGATCGAGTGGCATCAGGACCCGCGGGGCCTGGTCGAGCGGACGCGCACCGGAGAGTGGGGCCTCTACGGCATCTTCCTCGGGAACGAGCTGATCGGGGCGGAGTCGCTCCACCTGATCCGGGGCGATGCGGCCATCGAGTGGGTCTGGGCGTGCGTGGACCCTCCGTACCGCGGGCGGGGTGCCGTGCGGCGTGCGGGCGAGTTCAACGACCTCGTCGTCGCGCAGAGCGGAGCGGAGCTCGGCCTCGTCTGGGTGGTCACCACGCACCGCTACACGCAGATGGCGGCCGAGCAGGCCGGGTACGTTCCGATGGGATGTCTCGTGGGGAAGCGCCTCTACGGCGGCTCCGACGGGCGGTACTACCGCCATACGCTCATCCTCTACGGAAAGCTCTACGGGGAGGGCAAGACTCACCTCCAGAGCTGGGAGAGCATGACGCTCACGCCCCAGGCCTCCCGCCTCGTCGAGGTGGTCCGCGGAATGTGGAAGGAGGCGAGCGGTTAGTCTTTAGCAGTTAGCGATTAGGAGTCAGGAAAGAGCCGTTATGCCGTCTCCCGGCGCGTTGTGGAGAGGCGGGCGGGGTGCTATATCGACCGCCCGGCGGGACAGCGGAACGGCCTTGAGCGAAGGAGACGCGATGAGGGACGCTTCACGGCGGCCGCGGGTCGTCATCGTCGGAGGCGGTTTTGGGGGCCTCTGGGCGGCGAGGACCCTCTCGAAGGCACCCGTCGAGGTGTTGGTCGTCGACCGCAACAACTATCACACGTTTCTCGCGCTGCTCTACCAGGTAGCGGCGGCCGAACTGGAGGCCGAAGACATCGCGTATCCCATCCGCAGCGCCCTGTGGAAGTATCCCAACGCCGGCTTCACCCTCTCGGAGGTGCTTCGGATCGACGCCGGGCGGCAGGTGCTGGAGACGGAGGGCCGTCCGATCTCCTACGACTACCTGATCGTCGCGGCCGGCAGCATGCCCTTCTCCTTCGGGGTGCCGGGGGTCGACGAGCACGCCTTCTTCTTGAAGAGCCTGGAGCAGGGGGTCGCGCTCCGCAATCACATCATCTGCTGTTTCGAGAAGGCGCTGCAGGAGACCGACGAAGAGCGCCTGCGAAGGCTCCTGACGTTCACGATCGTCGGCGGCGGCCCCACGGGCGTCGAGTACGCCGGCGCCCTGAGTGAGCTCGTCCACGGGCCCCTGCGGAAGGACTACCCCGGGATCGACTTCCGAAAAGTGCGGATCGCCCTCCTGGAGGCCACGGACCAGCTCCACCCCGGCATGCCCGAGAAGGTCTACCTCTACACCCGCGACCGGCTCCGGCGGATGGGAATCGAGGTCTTCCTCAACGCGAGGGTCGCCGAGGTGCGCGAGGACGGCGTCTCGTTGGCCGACGGTTCATCGGTCCCCTGCCACACCACCGTCTGGACGGCGGGCGTTCGGGGCGAACGGATCGCCCAGGCTTCGGGTCTCCCGGTCAACCGCGGAGGCAGGGTTCCCGTCGCCCCGACCCTCCAGGTGCCCGGGCTGGAGAACGTCTACGTGATCGGCGACCTCGCGTGGATCGAGGAGCAGGGCGCGCCACTGCCCATGGTGGCCCAGGTCGCGATCCAGTCGGGCGTCACCGCGGCTCGAAACGTCCTTCGCCAGATCGAGGGCGAAACTCCCCTGCCCTTCCGGTACCACGACAAAGGTTCGATGATCACCATCGGCCGAAACGCCGCCGGCGCCGTGATCGGAGGGATGGTCTTTACCGGGTTGCTCGCCTGGCTCATCTGGCTCATCATCCACCTCTTCAACCTGATCGGGTTCCGCAACCGCCTGCTCGTCCTGATCAACTGGGCCTGGGACTACGTGCTCTACGAGCGGGCGGTCCGGTTCGTCTTCCCGTCCCACGGCGCCTGGATGGCCCGCGGCCTCTGCGCACCCGACCGACCGGTGACCCGCATCGAGGAGAGGCGCTGATTCCGACCCCGACGACTCCCTACCCGAACGTCGGCGACCATTGGAAGCGCCGCTTCGGGGAGCGCGTGCAGCGCGTGAGCCTCGACGCGGGCTTCTCGTGTCCCAACCGGGACGGCACCAAAGGCCGCCAGGGGTGCGCCTTCTGCGATCCCGCCTCCTTCTCTCCGGCCTTCGGCGACGCCCGGAGCGTAAGCGAGCAGCTCTCGGAGGCCATCGTCAAGCTCACCACGCGCGGGCTCGCCTCCAAGTTCGCGGCCTACTTCCAGCCCGGCGCCAACACCTACGCACCGCCCGAAGCGCTTCGGGAGGCGTGGGAGAACGCGGCCGCCTTCCCGGAGGTGGTCGCGCTCTGCGTCGGAACCCGACCGGACTGCGTCCCCGATTCCGTGCTCGACCTCCTCGCGTCGTACGTGGGACGCTTCGGGGAGATCTGGCTCGAGCTGGGCCTGCAGTCCGCGAAGGACGAGACTCTCCGGCGCCTCGGGAGAGGCCACACGGTCGCAGACTTCCGGGACGCCTGTGCCGGGGCCCGGAGCCGCGGCCTGCGCGTCTGTGCCCACGTGATCCTCGGCCTTCCCGGAGAGATGCCCCAGGATGAAGCCGCGACGGCGGAGCTCTTGGCGGAGCTCGAGGTCGAAGGCGTAAAGCTCCACCAACTCGCCTTCGTGGAGGGGACGCGCCTGGGAGAGGAGTGGCGGCAGGGCTTGGTGCGGGCGATCGAGGAGGAAGAGTACGTCGAGAGGGCCGTCGCCTTCATCCGGCGCCTCCGACCGGGGACGGTGCTCCACCGCCTCGTCGGGGACACCGCCGGGGCCCGCCTTTTGGCGCCCCGGTACGACAAGGCCCGGGTCGTCCGGGCGATCCGGGCGGCGCTCGCCGGCGCTCCCGTGGCGCCCTTGCCTCGCGGCTAGGCGCTTAGGCGCTTAGCGCCTCATTGAAACCAACATGTTGTCGAAGCCGGCCTCACTCATGCGGCCAGCGCAAGCGTTTTGAAGGTACGGCGCATTTCACGTTGGAGGTTGTCGTAGTGGCGGTCGAGAGGATCAACCTTTTTTGG
>JACRCS010000490.1 GCA_016218905.1 Deltaproteobacteria bacterium | reverse complement strand
GTCTATCGAGCATGGAGGGTAAAGCGCATGGTCGTCGAAGAGGAAAGCGCCCGGGTCTGAGGGTTCCAGGCCCGGGCGCCGGCTCTTCTCAGATTTGGGCTTGGATCAGCAGCAGCTGCAGGGGCTGCAGCAGCAGGCGCTCCCGCCCCCGGCGACCGCCTCCAGCTCCTGGTCCGAGAGCTCGGCGGTGTTCAGGCCCTGCGGGGGCTCCTCCGGGAAGAAGAGCTTGATCTTCCCGGCCTTCTTCCCGTCGTTCCACATGGCGACCTGCATGTCCGGGCTTCCCTCGGCGTTCGAGCCCTTGCCCGGGGAAACCACCTCGATCTCGGCGCCCTCCGGGTCGAGCCCGTACTCGGCAAGCACCTTGCCGGGCGCGGCCTTGAACCTCTTCAGGAGGTCGGGGCTCCCCCACGACTGGGCGAGCAGGTTCCCGTACGCCTGGAGGAACTTGTCCTTGGATACTTCTGTCATTTCTGGCCTCCTCATGCCGGCAGCGCGGCTGCCGAACTTGTCGCTTTCTGTCGATCGGTCTTCGTCGCTTCCTGCCTGCCCGTTACTAAAGCAAGTCGCGAGCCACGAATCGACGCGGGCGGCAGGGACCGTTTCCGGCCGGATCGCCTCGTTTCGGCGCAGTTCCGCCTCGTTTTGGATCTCTCGATTCGCAGCATCCGGACGGCGCGCCGGGCGGCCGGGCCCTTTCCCCTTGCGCTCGCGCCCCCCAAGGCGGTACGAATCCCGCGAGGCGTGGCGGCGCCCCGCGGGAGAGGCTCTGATGCGCATTCTGCTGGTCTATCCGAACGCGAAGAAGGAGGTCCTCGGGTCGGGCGATCTTGGGGCCGTCGCCGAGCCCATCGCGCTGGAGTACGTGGGCGCGGGTGCCCGGCTCGACGGACACGACGTGAGGCTGCTCGACCTCCGCCTCCACCCCGAAGGGCTCGACGAGGCGCTCCGGACGTTCCGTCCGGACGTGGCCGGCGTCACGGGCTACTCGATGCACGTCCTGCGCGCCCTCGAGGTCTGCCGTCGGGTGAAAGAGCTCGCCCCCGGCTGCATGACGGTGGCCGGGGGGCACCACGCCACCCTCGAGCCGATCGACTTCCTCGAGCCCGAGGTCGACCTCGTCGTCGCCGGAGAAGGAGTGCGGCCGTTCCGCCAGATCCTCTCGCGGCGGCAACGGGGAGAGCCCGTTCCGGACGTCGCGGGGGTCTGGTCGCGGGTCGGCGGCACGTTTCGCTTCGGGGGCGATCAGGAGGGCTACGACCTCGGCTCCATCCCGTGCCCCGACCGGTCGCTGACGGCGGGAGACCGCCACCGGTACCACATCGACTGGATGAGGCCGATCGCCCTGATCCGCACGACGGTGGGCTGTCCCTTCCGGTGCAGCTTCTGCTCGCTCTGGCGAATCATGGGGGGCCACTACGTCGAGCGGGAGATCGACGCGGTGGTCGAGGAGCTCCGGTCGATTCCGGAGCGATTCGTCTTCTTCGTCGACGACGAGGCCTTCGTCGATTCGAAACGGATGTGGGCGCTGGGACGATCCATCGAGAAGGCGGATCTCGGGAAGAGCTACTTCGCCTACAGCCGCGTCGACTCCCTGCTTCGCGATCTCGACCTGATGAGGTTCTGGCACGGCATCGGCCTGAGGCGCCTCTTCGTCGGTCTCGAGACAGCTTCCGAGGACGAGCTCGACGGCTACAACAAGAGGCAGAAGCGGGATCAGATCGTCCGGGCTCTCGAGGCCGCCAGTGAGATCGGCATCAGCCTCTTTTCCAACTTCATCGTCAGCCCGAGCTACACGAAGAGGGAGTTCGAGGAGCTGATCCGCTTCATCGAGGAGAACGACGTGGGGTACCCCGCCTTCACGGTGCTGACCCCTATCCCGGGGACGGGATCGTCGTACGACGACGTCCTCGAGAGGCAGCCGAACGGCCGGCCGCGCTGGGATCTCTTCGACCTCCAGCACGCGGTCACCCGCACCCGGATGCCCCCAGCCGCGTTCGCCAGCGAGTACGAGGGCCTCTACCGGCGGTTCGGGTCCCGCTACCGGTCGAGCGGTGGCGACCTCGGCGATCAGGCGGACGGGGGTTCGGAGGCGCGGAAAGCCGCCTGCACCCGGATCGCCCTTCAGGTGCTCGGGGGCACAGTGCCCCGCCCGACCGGAGAGGAGTGAGCGAGACGCAAGGCTCGTCGCGATCCGGTCCCCCGGGTCGGCGTTGGCGGGACGGCGCGCCCGCCGGGGCCGTCGAGGAGGTCCTCCGGTATTGCGAGACCCGATTCCGGACGCCACGGGTACCGCCCCCGGTCCTTCCGCTCGCGGACGAGCCTCACGTCGCCGACTGGAGGCGATACCTCCTGGAGGCCGGGGATCACCCGTTTGACGCCCTGCAGGAACGGCTCCCCCAGCTCGCGATCCCCGTGGGAACCGGCGTGTCGAAGGCCCCGGCCTATCGGGACGTGACGCGCCGGGGAGCGGCCTTCTCGAGCGCGGACTTCGGCGGGCGGCTCCGCCTCGACGAGCCCCGCGCGCTTCAGGTGACGATCGAGAGCCACCCGGCCGGGGCGCTTCCCGTCCTGTCGACTTCCAACCGTCGGGTTGATCTGCGAGGAGGCCGGGGACGCGGCGACCGGC
>JACRCS010000486.1 GCA_016218905.1 Deltaproteobacteria bacterium | reverse complement strand
GTCGACTACGCCTACTCGAACTACCGGTTCTGGCCGCTCGCCCCCCTCGTTCTGGAGGCGCCGGGCGGTGGCTGTGAGGCCTCCGCCATGCTTCGCGGGGACAAACACCACCTCACCGTGGCGTCCTTCAACGTCGAGAACCTCTCCGCCGCTGGCCCCGCCGAGAGATTCACGCGGATCGGTGAGGTGATCGCCAGAAGGATCAGCGGCCCCGACGTCGTCGCGCTCGAAGAGGTCCAGGACGACAGCGGTCCGGCGGGCAAGGGAGACGGCGTCGTGACGTCGCGAAAGACGCTCGACGCGCTCGTCGACGGAATCGACGTCGCAGGAGGCCCGCGCTACGAGGAGGTCTGGATCGACCCGGTCGAAGGACGGGAAGGGGGGCAGCCCGGCGGGAACATCCGCGTCGCCCTACTTCTGAATCCCTCCCGCGTGACACTCGTGAAGCGAGGCGAGGCCGGACCCCTCGACGCGACCGAGCCGGAAGGGCTCGGCAAGAAACTCCACCTCACGCTCAGCCCGGGCCGGGTGGCGCCTCGCTCGACCGCCTTCACGCCGACCCAGGGCGAGGGAGTCCGCCGTTCCCTCGCGGCCGAGCTGCTCTTCCGGGGAAAGCCGCTTTTCGTCGTCGCGAACCACCTCTCGTCGAAGTCCGACGACGACCGGGCCTTCGGCGCGACGCAGCCTCCTCGCTCCCCGACGGCCTCGCGCCGCGCCGCCCAGGCGCAAGAGGTCCGCACCTTCGTCGATCGGCTCCTCGCGGCCGACCCGATGGCCCGGGTGGTCGTCCTGGGAGACATGAACGACTTCGAATACTCCGAATCGGCCCGGCTCCTCGGCAACGAGCCGCTCGAGAACCTCGTCCTTCGGGTTCCGGCCGAGAGCCGCTACACCTTCAACTTCGAGGGTGCCTCGCAGGTCCTCGACCACGTCATCGTCTCCCCCGCCCTCGGAGCCGGGTCGGCGATCGAGATCGTCCACGCGAACTCCGACTGCTCGGACGAGAAGCGTGTGAGCGACCACGATCCGGTCGTCGTCCGGCTCAGGGTGAAGTAGGAGAACCGGGGGAAGACGTGCACGAGGAGTGCGGCGAAGCGAGACGCCACGACCACGTCTTCGGCCAGGACCGGCTCCGGCCGGCCGAGCGGAGGACCCGGGTCGTCATCGCCCTGACGGCCGTGACGATGGTCGTGGAGATCGGGGCAGGCGTCGTGTTCGGCTCGATGGCGCTCCTGGCCGACGGCCTCCACATGGCTTCGCACGCGGCGGCGCTCGGCCTCTCCGCCTTCGCCTACGCCTGGGTCCGCCGCCACGCTGGCGACCCCGACTACAGCTTTGGCGCGGGAAAGATGAACGCCCTGGCGGGCTTCTCCGGCGCCATCCTCCTGGCCGCATTCGCCGCGCTGATGGCGTGGGAGAGCGTGGCGCGCCTGCTCCAGCCTGTTCCCGTCGCCTTCGCGCAAGCGATCGCGGTCGCCGTCCTCGGCCTCGGCGTGAACGCCGTCAGCGCGTTCATCCTCGTTCGCGAAGAGGCGGGAAGCCACGCGCACGGACGCGATGACGGTCCCGATCCCGCGCACCCGCACGACCACAACCTCCGCTCGGCCTACCTCCACGTTCTCGCGGACGCCCTCACGTCGGTCCTGGCCATCGTCGCCCTCGCCGGGGGGGCATTCCTGGGCTGGGCCTTCCTCGACCCGACGATGGGCGTCGTGGGCGCCGCGATCGTCACGCGCTGGTCCGTGGGGCTCCTGGTGGAGAGCGGACGCGTCCTCCTCGACCGACAGGCGCCGGCTTCGACGAGCGAACGAATCCGGCAGGCCGTCGAGCTCCGTGCGGGCGACCGCGTGACAGACCTTCACGTCTGGCAGGTCGCTCCCGGAGGCTGGGCGGCCATCGTCACGGTCGTCAGCGCAGAGCCCCTGACGCCGGACGAATATCGAGACCTCCTGCCCGTCGACCTCGGCCTGACACACGTGACGGTCGAGGTCATTCCCTGCCGGCACCCCGGCTGAGAACGGGGTCAGCGAAACGTGCCGTTTACGTCGAGGATCGCGTGGACGGTCCCGGCCGAGGCATTGTGAATGGCGATCGTCCCGGCGCCGTCGGTGGCGAGGAGTAGGACCCCGTTGTTGGCTCTCGTCACCCCCGCGCGGAACGACAGGGTGCTGCTATCGGGAAGCGCCCCGTTCCCCGGGAAGGCCTGGAGCGCTCCCGTCTCCGCCGCCGCCGTGACCGTGAGGTTCACGGCGAGGGACACGGTGGACGGGTCGATTCCGCACGTTCCCGCGACGTGGAAGACCCGGGTCTCTCCGGGGTTCAGGATAGGAGCTCCCGAAGCGACGCGGGTGTCGAAGACCCGGCACGGCGTAAGCGGGTAGAAGCCGGTTCCGGCGATCGACACGGAGACCGACTCCCCGACAGCCGGAATCGAGACGGGTCCTGCCGAGCCTGGGCCGCCGCAGTCCTGGGCGGCGGACGTCAGCGCCACGGACGCTGGCTGGGCGGTCAGAAGTGCCGAACGGGCTCCCGGCGCCGCACGGAAGGTCAGGACCGCGACCTCCACGAGACCGGTGGGGGCCGCTGCGTTTCCCTGGATGGCATTCAGGAGGACCGACCCGGACGCGTTGGCAGAGCCGGGGCTCGTGTAGGCCGGCGTCGTGGAGAACTGACTGGACGCCCCTCCGGCGGCCGAGACGAAGACCACCTCGGTCGGGTCGAAGCGGACCGAGAGGGCATAGCCGCCAAGGACGAGCGGTACCGTGGCAGCGGCGCACGTTCCGGTCCGGCCCGTGAGGTCGGCCCGAAGGGCGACGGTGAACGCGGCGCCCGCCGCCACCTGAGAAGGAGCGGAGAGCCTCACCGGGGCCTGACCCGGCGTAAGGGGGGCGCCCTGAGCCAGCGCGCTCCCCTCGACTCCCACAAGCGAGAGGAGGAAGAGCGCCGCCAGAAAGCGGAACCCGCCTCCGCTTTCGATCCCACGGCAAGCGCCGCGGCCGAGGCGATCGCTTGTCGACATCGTGTCCTCGATCATTTGCCTCCCCTGCACCACCGTGCGAAGCGCGGATGGTAGGGACCCATCCGGCCGGCCGTCAACACGGTCGTGCCCGCGACGGACCGGACACAGGCCACGCTCAGGCCGGGCGCCGCGCGAGAAGCGTGTAGGAGCTCTCGTTCTCGACGGCGATCTCGGCCTCGAGGCCGGCCGCGGCCGCGAGAGCTGCGAGATCACCGACCGACGGCAGGAGGTCGTTCTCGACGGCGGGCCCGGCCCGGTGATGGACCCGCGCGAGCTGTTCCCGGCCGACATCGTGCCAGAGGAGAAAAGCGCCTCCCGGGCGGAGCCACCGAGCGACCTCGCGAAGGACTCCTCCGCCATCCTGAAAATGGGGGAAAGCATCGAAGCAGAGGACGACGTCGGCCGAGGAAGCGGCGAGGCCTGTTTCCAGGACGTCCCGACAGAGCCAGGTGACGCGCCGGTCTTTGCAGTGCCCAGAGGCCTGGGAGATCATCGCGGGCGAGAAATCGACGGCGACGATCGTCCCCTCGCCGAGCTGAGGGAGGAGGACGCCTTCGAGGCGCCCGGTTCCGCAACCCAGGTCGATGACGTCCGCCCCGGCGATTCGCCCCAGGAGAGCGAGACCCCGTTCCACCCCCGCGACGACCGCCTCGTCGGGCTTGAGCGAGTTCCACCGGGGGGCGAGCGCGTCGAAGGCTTGGCGCTTTGGACAGGCGGACGCCGCGGAATCCGGCATCGGCAGAGTTCCTTTCGAAGATCGACTGGGGCCCCTAGCGCCGGAGCGCGGCCCGCGCGGCATCGAGATGCCTGTCGATGGTCTCCCGCCTCCGCGGGGCATCCGACGCGCTTCCGCTCCCCGAGAGGGCTCCCGAGAGTTCCGACAGGAGGGCGCGCATCTCGGCAAGGGCGCCGCGCCCCTCCTCCATGGCACTCTGCTCGGCCGTCGAGCCTCCCCCGCCGCACTTCCCTTCGGCCGAAGAGATCGCGGACGTCGCGCCGTCGGACGCCTGCGAGAACGCCGCCGGATCGATGGGCGTGCGCAGGAGGACCGCCGCCGCCTCCTGCGTCCGCCGGCTCGCCTCCTCGGCGGCCGTCAGGCACGCTTCTCCCGCGAAGCCGGGGGTCGTCCCCCCGGACGCGGCAGCTCCGGCCGGGGCCGCAGCCGGAGTGTCGACCTTCGAGATCGTCCCGCTCTTCCAGAGCCACAGGGCGACGGCGGCAATCACGGCAATCCAGAGAACCTGGCGGCCGTTCACGACGCCCTCTTCCTCGCGAGCTCGCTCTCGAGCAGTGCGCACCAGTCGTCCATGCCGTCTCCTTTGCGAGCAGAGACCTCGAGGAGCCGCGCCCCGGGGTTCAGCGTCGCGACCTGCTGCCTCACCGCCGCCACGTCGAAGTCGACGTACGGAAGAAGGTCCACCTTCGTCAGGACGGTCACCTTCGCTTTCGAGAAGATCGCCGGGTACTTGAATGGCTTGTCGTCTCCTTCCGCCGTCGATAGGAGGACGATCTTGAAGTCCTCCCCGAGGTCGTAGGAGGTGGGGCAGATCAGGTTCCCGACGTTTTCGATGAAGAGGATGTCGAGGCCGCGGAGCTTCTCCCCTTCTTCCACGAGCGCCGCGTCCACCTGCCGGGCGTCGAGGTGGCAGGCGCCGCCGGTAAGGATCTGCCTCGCTGGAATTCCCGCCTTCCGAAGACGGTCCGCGTCCCGGTCGGTTGCGATGTCGCCGTCGAGACCGCCCATCTTCAGCTTCCCGGCGAGCCGGGCCACCGTCGCTTCGAGGAGCGTCGTCTTCCCGGAGCCGGGGGAGGAGATCAGGTTGACGACGAGGGTCCCCTGCGCGGCGAAGGCCTCGCGGAGCGAGGCGGCGGCCGCCTGGTTCGCCGCGAGGACCTTCTGCTTGACGTCGACTTCGGGCATCCCGGGCCTCCGTCCGCGCGCCGGGCGCGCGCGGGACCCGAGGATACCGCGGCGGCGCGCCGGGTCAGGCTCCGCCGGCGACGCTCCGGCCG
>JACRCS010000485.1 GCA_016218905.1 Deltaproteobacteria bacterium | reverse complement strand
GGTGGCGTGCCTACGCATCCCTCCTCTGGGAGTCGGCCCCGATGTTCCTGATCGGGACGAAGAGCGAGGGGCCCGTCTACGTCCCCGAGCACCCGACCCTCCTCCGGTTCCTCCGCGAGGCCCCGGCCGGTGGCTGGCGGGCCCGGACCCTCGGCGGCGACGAGACCCGGGTCGTTCCACAGCTGGCGCACGTCGCGCAGAGCGATTGGGCCTATTTCGGCCCCGCGCGCATCCGCTGGAGGTGGAAGGACGACGGGGCCGGCGTCGACGGGCTCCTGGGGGCGTGGGACCGCGGGGAGATCGAGGAGTACCTCGCTGAGCGCCTCGAGAAAGTGGTCCTCGAGAATCGCTGCAACTCGGCGCAGCCGCCGGGCGACGAGCTCGTCTCCGTGGCGTTCGTGACGGGGCTCCTTGCGAATCTCGGCGAAACGGAGGAGCTCGCGCTCCGCGAGCCCTACGGGTTCTGGGGGGACACGCTCGAGGCGTCGACGACGCTTCCGTTCGACTCCGCGGTCTCGGGGCGGTCGATCCCGGCGCTCGCGCGCGAGCTCGTTGCCATCGCGCGGCGCGGGCTCGTGAGCCGTGGCGAGCCCGACGCGGACGGTCTGCTCCAGGCGCTCGACCGGAGGGTCGACGAGAGACTCTCCCCCGCCGAAGCGCTCCTCTGCGAGTTCCGCCGGTCCGGGCCCGAGGGGGTGATCCGGGTCTCGCGCCTGCGGTGAGAGGCGCTTCCTTGCCCGGGGCCTCGGCTCACCTCTGGAACATGTAAGTGACCTTCAGCATGACCTGGCGGTCTTTCTTCGTCAGGTCGCCGAGGGTCGGGGCGTTCCAGGTCTCGTTGTAGACGAGAAAGACGTCGGAGCCGGGGCGGTAGTTCCAGCTGAACCTCAGGTTCACCGAAGCGAGCTCGGAGAGATCGTTGTACTGGAGGAAGAGGTTCGCGAGGAGCTTCGGGTTGAATGCGTAGGCGAAGCGCTCCCGGAAGATGCTCGCCGTGAACTCCCCCGTCTCGAGCGTCACGTTGCTGATCTCGAAGGTCGTCTCCGAGCGGACGTGCCGGCTCGGGCGGAGCCGGAGGAGGACGTTCCCGCTCTGCCGGGTGCCGTCGTAGAACTCGCCCGCGAGGACCTGCGCCTCCACGGAGACGGGGCGGCTCGAGTGCGTGAGGAACGACAGGCCCGCCGCGTTGAAGCGGTAGTCGCCGACGGGGATCACGACACCCGGGGCGATCGGGAAGGGAGTCTCGAGGGAGTCGAAGGTTTGGGTCACGAAGGCCTTCGCCTCGGCCGCGCTCTTCGTCCGGACCCCGAACAGGTCCAGCCGGACTTCTTCGGTCTGCGTCCTACCGTCGATGCCCGTGTAGAGCTGCGCGTCGAGCTCGAAGTGGAGGTTCATCACCCCTTTCCACTTCGGCCACGGCTCGTACGAGACGCGACCGCTGGTGCGGTGGGCGCCGCGCGTCAGGAGGAAGCCCATCTGTGGGTCGAAGTCCTCGCCGATCCGGACCCAGCCCGCCTGCGCGTGCCACTCCTTCGAGTTGTAGGTCGTCAGGAGCCCGGCGGACCAGTCGCTCTGCCCGTCGGGCTTCGTGTTGTCGGTTCCCGAGCCGTAGGCGTCGACGGCGAACTGCTTCGTCGGCCTGAGGTGGAGGTCGAGGCCGTAAGCCCGGTTCGTGTTCCCGTCCTCCGCGCGGTTCGTGAAGATCATCCCGACCGACGAGCGTTCGCCGAAGTTGCGGCTGACCCGCACCGCGCCGAAGTTCGTCTCCGGGATCTCGCCGCTCCCCGAGAGCGGCGTCGCCGTGTCGGTCTGAACGTCGAGGAGGCCGACGTTCCAGTCGCCGATCCGGCCCGTCACGCGGGCGCCCCCGTCGATCGGGACCTCCTCTCCCGAAGGGCCGATGCCGATCCGCCGCGAGTGGAAGACCTTCATGAGCGGCGCTGTGCCGCTCGACCCGCTCGCCCCGAACGAGAGGGCCCCGACGCTCATGGCGGAGATCATCCCGGCGCCGACCGCGCCCGGGCCGAACTCGAAGATCCCCGAGTTCTCGAGGAAGAACTCTCTCTTCTCCGCCTGGAAGAGGGAGAAGCGGCTGAGGTTCGTCTGGAGGTCGTCGACCTCGGTCTCGGCGAAGTCGGTGTGGACCGTCAGGTCGAGGCTCAGTGCCCGCGCGATTCCCCACTTCAGGTCGCCGCCGACGTCGACCGAATCGTCGTCCTCGTACGCCCCCGTCGGGGTCAGGCTCGACTTCAGGGCACCGGTGACGAACGGTTTCACCCGGAGGTTCCACCCTTCCTCGACGTCCCGGATGCCCGTCAGGCTCCCGTACCTCGAGACCCTCTTCACGTCGGCGTCGAGGAGGATCGGGGCCCAGAACGACTGTTCGGCCCGTCGTCTCACGTACCGAAGAACGTTGAATCCCCAGGCCTTCGCCTTCGGGTCGAAGCGGAGCGTCGTGAAGGGGATCGCCATCTCGGCGAACCAGCCCTGCTCGGTCTTGCGGGCGGCCACCTCCCACACTCCGTTCCAGTCGAGGTTGAAGTCCCGCCCTTCGTCGGTGATCAGGGCATCGGTCCGCGCGCCGTTCGGGTTCGTCTCGAAGAGGTAAGCGTTCCGGTCGTCGTCGAAGGTGTCGAGGACGACGTCGACGGCGTCGTCGCGCCACAGCTTCTGGTCCCTCTGCATCTCCTTGTGGATGACCCGGGCGGGCTCGTCGTCGAAGCAGCTCAGGCCGATGTAGAGGGTCGTCGCGCTGAAGACGACCCTCACCTCGGTGCGCTGGGACACGGGTTTGCCGGTGTCCGGCTCCCGCTGGACGAAGTCCGTCCCGGCGGGAGCCTGGGACCACGCCATCTCGTCGAGGACGCCGTCGAGGACGATCGGCCCGCTGGAGGGGCGCGCCTCGAGCGACTTCGTCTGTCCGGCGGCCGGCCCGGCGGAGAGGAGAAAGGCGGTGAGAAGAAGGGCGGACCTCGCGGTCGCCGCCCGTCCGCCTGTCCCGGAGCGGTACTGCGGACGGTCTCCACCGCCACCACGCGCGATCGACGAGCTCATCTCTTTCCGCCTCGCACTCCCGGCCGATCCGGGAAGAGCATTCTAGGGGAGCGGAGGCGGAAGGGCACGGGTGCGGCCTTACACTGGCGGCTCGGAGCGGTGGCGGCATGAGCGGAGAGCCGAAGGAAAAGGGGCGGTTCGCGATCGATTCGAAAGAGCCGGGGCCGGGCGGCTACCGTCCCCGTCCGGTGGACACGTCCGGGGTCGCGATCTCGAACGAGATCGCCGACCTGACCGAGCTCCTCGCCCGGAACACGCACGAGAACTGGGCGCACCAGCGGCTTTCGGACGGGTGGCGCTGGGGGCCTGCCCGGGACGACGCCCGACGCGAGCACCCTTGTCTCGTCTCGTACGACGACCTCCCGGAAGAGGAGAGAGAGTACGACCGCCGGACGGCGCTCGAGACCATCCGTCTCGTCCTCGCGCTCGGCTACAGGATCGTCAGGCCGTGAGCGGCGGCGCGTCCCCCGCGCGCCGCAGGACGTAGACCCGGAGTTTTCCCCAGTCCTTCGCGGCTGGGATGTGTCCGACGTACTCGGTCGCGAAATGGCCGGTGGGGTCCAGGGCGAGCGCCGCGGCGAACGCCTCGGTCACGTAGACCGACCCGACGGGCGTGATCGGCTCTATGCGGGCCGTGCGGCTCACGTGGGTGCCCATGTAGCTCCGATAGCCGAGGACGGGGTCGTCGATCGGGAACACGGGCCCGACGTGGCCACCGAGCCGGAGGCCGAGGTGAGCCGGCAGGCCGTGCTCCTCCGGCTTCAGCTCGCCGATCGCCTCCTGGAGGCTGAGCGCGCAGTCGGCCCCCGTCACCGCGTCCTCGGCGACGACGTAAAGAGCGTCGCCCCAGCTGTTCTTCACCGGAATCCGGTGTCCGAACGACTCGAGGACCCGGTTGAAGGCGCCGAGAACCTCGCGCGCGAAGACCGGGAGCTGGACCTCGCGCAGCTTGCTGAACCCCTTGACGTCGCCGAAGAGCATCGACTTGACGACCCGCCCGCCGGTCCGCTGCGGCGCTTCGCGGCCCAGGCTGCAGGTGGCGCCGGGGCCGGCCGCCGGACGCGTCGCGACCGTGTCGACCGGGTAGCCGGAAGCCGCCCAGAACTCAGCCTCGTGGTCGACGAAACGGTCTGAGCGGTCGGAGCCCGGGTCGTCCCTCACGACGACGAGCCGCGCCGTGGTGTCGAGAGTGGTCGCCTTGGAGAGCGCGAGGCCCATCGCCATCCGGCTCGCGTAGAGGAAGAGCCCGTTGTCCTCCAGGTACGAGTCGGTCGTGGCGAAGTGGATCGGCTCGGTGGCCCCGGCGAGGCACCGGTCGAAGCGGGCGAGCCACTCGCCGCCCGCCGGGGCGACGAAGAGCTGCCGGTACTCCTCGATTTCGAAGGGGAAGATGACCTTCAGCTCGATGCCGCGGGCGAGCGCCGACTCGGCGAAGAGGATCTCGGCGCCGGCCGAGAGCGACCCGAAGACGAAGCCGACGCGGTGCTCCTCGAAGGAGCGGTCGATCCGCTCGCGCAGCTCCCCCTCGCGGCCGGGCGGCAGGGACGAGACGCCCGAGGGGCCGAGCGTGTAGGC
>JACRCS010000480.1 GCA_016218905.1 Deltaproteobacteria bacterium | reverse complement strand
GTAGTGCTCCGGGTTCCTCAGGGGAGCCGTCTCGGCGTCCTTCTCGTGCGCCTTGCGGCCGGCGCCGGCGTGTCGCAGGATGTTGAGGCCCTCGGCGTAGGCCGACATCAGCCCGTACTCGATCCCGTTGTGCACCATCTTCACGAAGTGGCCAGCGCCCGACGGGCCGCAGTGCAGATAGCCGAATGCCGCGGTCCCGTGCTCGGCTCGCCCGGGAGTCGGCAGGGCGGCGTCGCCTGGCGGAGCCAGCGCCGCGAAGAGAGGCTCGAGGCGTTCCACGACGTCCGCCTCTCCACCGATCATCAGGCAGTAACCCCGCTCGACGCCCCAGACCCCACCGCTCGTTCCGACGTCCAGGTAGTGAAGGCCGTGCCCGACGAGCTCGCGAGCGCGGCGAATGTCGTCGACGTAGTGGGAGTTCCCGCCGTCGATCACGACGTCGCCGCTCGTAAGCCGCGGCACGAGCCGGGTGAGCGTCTCGTCGACGACGGCCGCCGGCACCATGAGCCAGACGGCGCGCGGCACCTCGAGCCGCGTCAAGAAGTCTTCGAGGGAGGAGGAGCCCTGCGCTCCTTCTTTCACGAGCGCCGAGACGGCGTCGGGGGACGCGTCGTAGACGACGCAGGAGTGCCCGGCGCGCATGAGGCGGCGAGCCATGTTCGCCCCCATCCGTCCGAGACCGATCATTCCGAGCTGCATGTCGTTCCTTTTCCGGCCCGGTTTGCCCGAGCGCATCTCCGGCGTCAGGCCGGCAGGTTCATGGAGGCCAGAGACGCGGCCCCGAGGAGCGCCGCTCGTTGGTCGACGATGACCCGGACGGGCACGGACTCGAGCCACGACCGGAACCGCCCCTTCTCCCCGAAGGCGCGGAGGAACACCTTTCGCGCACCCTCCGTCCAGCTCGCCGGCGTTCCCGGAGGCCCGCACAGGAGCTTCGCGGCGATTCCTCCCCCGAGGTAGACGCCTCCCCGGGCGAGGGTCCGAAGCGCCCAGTTCCCGGCTTCCGCCCCATAGATTCCGAGGAAGATCCGCACCGCGTCTTCGCAGATCGCCGTCCGTCCTCCGATGGCCGCCGCGGCGATCACGGCAGCGGGGTCCCGTTCCCGCAGCTGGTTCGCGAGCCAGCTCGGCTCCACGCCACGCCGCGTGTCCCTGAGGTACTCGTAGATCCTCACCAGCCCTGGACCGGAGAGGACCCGCTCGGCGCTCACGTGCCCGAAGCGAATCCTCAGGTAGCCCAGCAGGCCGGCCTCGACGGCTCCGTGCGGCGCGAAGTCCGCGTGCCCCCCCTCGCTCCCGAGCGCCATCTGGCGGTCCCCGGACTTCAGGAGCGCCGAGCAGCCCAGGCCGGTCCCGGCGGCGATGAGGGCGACGTTGCCGGAGGCCGTCTCTCCCTCCTGCAGCGTGACGGAGCCGCCGCTCCCGAGCCTCGCCACCGCCCACACGTAGAGCTCGAGGTCGTTCACGAGCGTCACGGACGGCAGGTGCAGCTTCAGGGCGAGCTCCTTCGCGTCCACGACCCACGGGAGGTTCGTGACGCTGGACCTCCCGTCGACCACTGGCCCGGCGACCCCGAAGCACGCGCCGTGAAGGACGGGAGGCTCGGACCCGAGGAAGCCTTCCACGATCGACGCGAGCGAGTCGTGCTCGCGGCTCGCGAAGGTCTCCACGCGTATCGGCTCGAGGGACGAGCCGCTCTTCTCGTACAGGGCCAGCCGCGTGCCGGTTCCGCCAACGTCGCTTGCGAGAATCGTCATGCTCATACTCGTTCGATTCCGCGGGGGCCGTCCTCGATACGCGCCGCCCGTGACGGATCTCACGCGGCGGAGGTCTGTTCCCATTCAGCCCTGCTCGCCGTCTCCGTTCAGGCTCCAGTCGTAGGGGCGATAGACGATGCGGACCTTCCCAGCGTTCGCGACGAGCCAGAGAGCCACGCCTGCGTCCTCGAGCCGCGCCGCGACGAACCGCGCCACTCCGGCCGGCTGGCCCCCGAAGTCCGACGCGTAGAACCTGAAAATCGATGAAGTGGTCATCGTGCCCCGCTCCGGGTCCACCTCGGTGTCGGCGTTCACGAACGACCGAGCGGCCTGCTCGAGCTGGGCGACGATCTTCGCGGCGTCGTAAAAGCGGATCGGAGGGCAGCCGCGCGACCCGCAGACGAGAGCGAAGTGCACGCGCGGGTCCGGCGGCGAGAGGACCATCTCGGCCAGGGGCGAGCCCTTCTCGATGTGTACGGCCCCGAGCGGAAAGGCCGGCCGCTGATTGCCGCGGAGGAGGCCGTGCTCGATCAGGTCGGCCGAGAAGAAGCTCCCGCCGATCACGTAGCCGACCCGGGTGAAGAAGAAGCGGACCTCGGAGACCGACTTCGTCACTCCCCGCTCCACGAACGCGTCGATGACGAGGGCGGTGTAGACGTTGATCCAGAACGCGAGGCGCTCCTCCCGGGTCGCCAGCGACCGCGGGTCGAAGTCGCGGAGACCCGCGGTGAGGCTACGGACCTCCTTCCACGCCTTGCTCCGGCGGAGCGCCTGGTAGCTGACGGCACCGGTCGCGGGGTCGTAGAACTCTCCCTTGAGGGCGAGGAGCCGGGACTGGAGCTCGTCCCGGACGTCAGGGACGATGCCGAGGTCCAGCGCGGCGCCTCCGGCGGCTTCGACCAGCCCCCGGAGGGAGAAGCGGTTCGAATCGTAGATCTGGCCGGGTTTGCGCGGCTGCCCGGGTTCGGCC
>JACRCS010000479.1 GCA_016218905.1 Deltaproteobacteria bacterium | reverse complement strand
TCCCGACCGCTGGCCCGCCCCCTCGTTCTCGAGCGTCGCCGCCGTCGGCTTCGGCCTCTCGGCGTACGTCGTCGGCGCCGAGCGCGGCTGGGTGACCCGGGCGGAGGCGCGGGACCGCGTCCTCATCACGCTCCGCTTCCTCTGGAACGCGCCGCAGGGCCCCTCGTCCACGGAGGCGACCGGCTACCACGGCTTCTTCTACCACTTCCTCGACATGAAGACGGGAAAGCGCTGGGCGAAAGACGTCGAGCTCTCGTCGATCGACACGGCGCTTTGCCTCTCCGGTGCCCTCGTCGCGGGGCGCTACTTCAACCGGGACGACCTCGCCGAAGCGGAAGTGCGTGACCTGGCGACGAAGCTCTACGAGCGGGTCGACTGGCGCTGGATGCAGCCGCGGCCCGCGCGCGTCGCGATGGCCTGGTATCCCGAGAAGGGATTCGGTCCAGCCGACTGGCACGGCTACGACGAGTCGATGATTCTCTACGTCCTCGCGCTCGGTTCCCCGACGCATCCGGCGACGGACGGGGCGTGGGAGGCCTTCTGCTCGACCCACAGGTGGGCCGAGCACGAAGGGCAGACCTACGTCAATTTCGCTCCTCACTTAGGCCATCAGTTCTCGCACGCCTGTATCGACTTCCGCGGCATCCGCGACTCCTTCATGCGGCAGAAGGGGATCGACTACTTCGAGAACTCCCGCCGGGCGGTCCTCGCGCAGCGGGCCTACGCGATACGGAACCCGGAGGGGTACCGGGGCTACTCGGCGGACGTCTGGGGCCTCTCGGCCAGCGACGGGCCGGCCGACGTGACCCGGGTCGTCGACGGGAGGACGCGGAAGTTCCTCACCTATGGCGCCCGCGGCGTCTCCTCATTCTGGTCGAACGACGACGGGACGCTCACCCCGATGGCGGCCGCCGCCTCGCTGCCTTTCGCCCCGGAGGTCGTCCTCCCGGCCATGAAGGAGATGAAGCGGTTCCACGGCGAGCACCTCTGGGGCACCTATGGCTTCCTCGACTCCTTCAACCCGACGTTCCGACTCACCGACATCCCGACGCCCCTCGGCAAGGTCGTGCCCGAGATGGGGTGGTACGCCACGAACTACGTCGGGATCAACCAGGGACCGATGGTCCTGATGATCGAGAACCAGCGAAGCGGCCTCCTCTGGCGCCTCATGAGGGAGTCCCCTCCGATCGTCGCCGGCCTGCGGCGCGCCGGCTTCTCGGGCGGCTGGCTCGACGCGGCGCCGAGACCGTGAGAGCCCTCGCCGCGGGCCTCCTCCTGGCCGCGGCGACGGCCTGCACGCGCGGCGGAGATCCCTCCGGCCCGGTGAGGCTCTGGGCGTTCGGGCGGGAAGGGGAGATCGTCCGCGAGCTGGTTCCCGAGCTCGAACGGCGGCACCCGGGCCTGAAGGTCGAGGTGCAGCAGAGTCCGTGGACGGCGGCGCACGAGAAGCTCCTGACGGGCTTCGTCGGGCGCGAGATGCCCGATGTGGCGCAGATGGGAAACACCTGGATTCCCGAGATGGCCGCCCTGGATGCGATCGAGCCGCTCGACGCCCGCGTCGCCGCCAGCGCGTCGGTCCGTCCGGAGGACTACTACCCCGGCATCTGGGAGACGAACGTCCTCGACGGCATCCTCTACGGAGTTCCCTGGTACGTCGACACGAGGCTCGTCTTCTACCGGAGCGATCTCCTTGTGGCGGCTGGCGTAGCAGAGATGCCGCGGAGCTGGAGTGCGTGGCGCGAAGCGATGGAGGCGTTGAAACGCCAGGGCGGGCCCGGGCGCTTCGGTCTCCTCCTTCCGACGAACGAGTGGGCGCAGCCGGTGACGCTCGCCGTCGCCGCCGGCGCCGAGCTGCTGTCGGACGGCGGGCGGCACGGAGCGTTCCGCGCTCCCGAGTTCCGGCGGGCGGCGGAGTTCTTCATCGGTATCTACCGCGACGGCCTCGCGCCGCCGCTCGCGAACTCCCAGGTTGCGAACCTCTACCAGCAGATGGCCGCCGGCGAGTTCGCGATGTACGTCACGGGGCCCTGGAACCTCGGAGAGTTCCGCCGGCGGCTCCCGGCGAGCCTCCAGGGCTCGTGGACGACGGCGCCGCTCCCCGCGCCCGACGGAATGCCGTGGCCCGGCGTCTCCCTCGCCGGGGGGGCGAGCCTCGTCGTCTTCCGCTCCTCACCACGGAAGGACGCGGCGTGGAAGGTCGTCGAGTTCCTCTCCGAGCCGGCCACGCAGAAGCGCTTCTGGGCCCTCTGCGGCGACCTTCCGGCGCGCCGCTCCGCGTGGGACGAGCCTGCTCTCGCGGGCGACGAGAGGACCGCCTCGTTCCGCCTGCAGCTCGAGCACGTCCGGGCGACGCCGAAGGTTCCGGAGTGGGAGCAGATTGCGGCAAAGGTGTGGGAGCGGCTCGAGCCGGTCGCCCGAGGTGCCAGGGGTCTCGACGAATCGCTCGCGAGCCTCGACGCCGACGTCGAGACGATTCTCGAGAAACGGCGCTGGCTGCTCGACCGAAAGGCCGCGGAGGTGGGGAAGTGATGGGCCTTTCCTCCTGGAGGGCGCGGGAGGCCCGGTCGGGCCTCTGCCTGGTGGCCCCCGGGCTGCTCCTTCTCTTCGTCTTCCTGGCCCTGCCTGTCCTCGCTTCGCTCGCACTGAGCGTCACCGACTTCGACCTCTACGCCGTCGGAGACCCGTCCGCAGCGCGCGTCGTCGGCCTCAGGAATTACGCGCGTCTCCTGCAGGACCCGGTCTTCTGGAAAGCGCTCGGGAACACGTTCTTCTTCGTCGTCGTCGGCGGGCCGCTCACCGTTTCGCTCTCGCTCGGCACCGCGCTCCTCCTGAACCACAAGCTCGTCCGCTTCCCGGGTCTCTTCCGGACGATCTACTTCGCTCCCGTCGTCACGACCCTCGTCGCGGTGGCGGCAGTCTGGAAGTACCTCTATCACCCGCGATTCGGTCTCCTGAACGCGGCACTCGGCTTCTTCGGCGTCGGCGGGATCGACTGGCTCGGCGACCCGCACTGGGCGATGCCGGCCATCGTCCTCATGGCCGCGTGGAAGAACTTCGGCGCGAGCATGATCATCTTCGTCGCGGGGCTGAAGGCGATTCCCGAGAGCCTCTACGAGGCGGCCCGGCTCGACGGCGCGGGGCCGTGGAAGCGGTTCCGGCTCATCACCGTGCCGCTCCTGGCGCCGACGTTCCTCTTCGTCGGCCTC
>JACRCS010000478.1 GCA_016218905.1 Deltaproteobacteria bacterium | reverse complement strand
GACCTCGTCGCCGTGGAGCTTCGGCATCTCGATGTCCACGAGGGCGACGTCGAAGGACTCTCGCCCCAGCGCCTCCAGCGCCTCCTGGCCGTCTCGGGCGGGCGTCACGTCGTTCCCCGAGAGCTCGAGGAGTTGCTGGAGAAACAACCGATTGGTGGCGCTGTCTTCGGCGACGAGTACCCGCAGGTGCCCGGGTCGGATGCCGCTGCTCGTCGGGATGACCGGCGCGGTGGTTTCCGGGACGGAGTCCTCCACGCCGACCTCCACGGTGAAATGGAATACGGTCCCCCGCCCGGGGGCGCTCTCCGCCCAAATGCGGCCTCCCATGAGCTCCACGAGCTGCTTCGCGATCGAGAGCCCGAGCCCGGTGCCGCCGAATCGGGCGTGGGTGGATCTGGTGGCGGAGGAGAAGCTGTCGAAGACGGTGCACAGATCGTCGGCGGCGATGCCGATCCCGGTGTCCCGGACCGAGAAGAGGACGCGGGCTCGACCCGGCGAGGGCACGCCTTCCTCCGGGCCGGCCGCGGCGACCGTGACCGCCACCTCTCCCTCTTCCGTGAACTTCACCGCGTTCCCCACGATGTTCGTGAGCACCTGCCGAAGCCGCCCCTCGTCCCCGGACACCACCCGCGGCACCCCCGTCGCGATCGAGTGACTCAGCCGAAGGCCTCTTCTGTCCGCGACGACTCCGAGCGTGGAGAGCACCGAACGGAGAGGGGCCTGTAGCTCAAAAGGCTTGTTCTCTGCCTCTACCCGCCCCGACTCGATCTTCGCCAGGTCCAGGATGTCGTTGACGACGACCAGGAGCTCCTGTGCGGACTGCCTCGCGAGCCCCAGGTTCTCCCGGACCTGCGGAGGGAGACGCTCCGCCAGGAGTGCGAGCTCCACCATGCCCATGACCGCGTTCATCGGGGTGCGGATCTCGTGGGACATCCTTCTGAGAAACTCGCTCTTGGCGCGGTTGGCCGCCTCCGCGCTCTCGGTCGCGTGTCGGAGACCGGTGACATCGTGCGCGACGACCACAGCGCCGATCGTCTCGCCCGATACCCTCAAGGGCATCGCGCTGGCGTCGTGAATCCTCTCCTCGCCCCGGGCGTCGGTGACGAGGAGGAGCTCACTCGGGACGAGCTCACCTCGGAGCGCCCGCTGGAGGGGAGCCATCCCGGGGGGCATGACGCTGCCGTCGAGTTTGCGCATCTTCAGGCGAGCCACCCGAGCCTCGGTGGAGAAGCCGACGGGATCTCCTCCCAGGAGCTCGCTTGCCGCTCGGTTGGCGCGGACGCACCGGCCCGCGGCGTCGCACACGAAGACGGGGTCGTGGAGCGCGTCGAGCACGGTTCCCAGTTCCGCCGTGCTGCTCGCCAGCTCCGCCTGCATGCGCTTGCGTTCCGTGATGTCGCGCGCCACGACCTGGAAGGCACGGGCGCCTCGCCAGAAGACCGGGCCGGCGGTCACCTCCACGTCCACCCGGGAGCCGTCGAGCCGCCTCCACTGGTACTCCGTTCCCGGGACCACCTTGCCCTGCGAGGCCCAGCGGACCCGCTCGCGGTGGAGGTCGTGCTGCTCGGGGGGGAGGATGTCGAAAGGCGAGCGTCCGATCAGCTCCCGCGGGTCCGCCGCCCCGAGCAGGCGCGCGGCCGCGGCGTTGGCGTAGGCGTAACGCCCTCCGACGTTGACCAGGATGGCCTCCGGGCTGAGCTCGGCGAGTTCCCGGTAGGCCGCTTCGCTCGCCCGGAGCGCCTCCTCCGCGACCTTCCGCTCGTGGACGTCGGTGCAGGTGCCGACCCACTTCTCGATCCGTCCGGCGGCGTCCCGCATGGGGCGAGCGCGCCCCTCGTGCCACCGGTACTGACCATCCGCCGCCCTCCGGATGCGGTACTCCACTCTGTAGTCGGTCCCCTCCGCGACGGCTCGCTTCCACGCCGCTACGCTCGGCGCCATGTCGTCCGGGTGGAGGGTCGAGACCCAGGTCCAACCCGCCATCTCTTCCGCGGTCTTGCCGAGGTAGGCGAGATAGCTCTCGCTGTACTCGTAGCTCGTTCCATCCGGCCGGGCAGACCAGACGAAGTGGGGGATCGCGGCCAGCAGGCGCGAGGCCTGCTGCTCGGCGGCCTGGAGGCACCTGCGCCCCTCCTCGGCCTCGATGGACGAGTTCACGTACTCGAAGCGGTGATCGAGCCCGCTGACGACGGCGAGGCCCGGGGGCGAGTTCTCCACGAGGCTCTCGAGGAGCACCCTCCACGGATCGCCCGGCGGCGCTTCGGTGTGTTCTCCGAGCTCTCGGAGAAGGTCGAGAATGGCTCCACGAAGTTGCTGCGAGTCTGGCGGCACGTAGCACCCCCCGGGTCGCTCATCGGGTGTCGCCGACGAACACGGCCATCTTCCGTTGGGACCGTCAGTATGCCACGCGGCCGCGGAACCGGAAGCCCTCAGATCCCGAGTTCCCTCAGCTTCTCCGGCCCCGGGTTCCCGGTCCTCGGATCCCAACCCCGCTCGTCATAGTAATCCCGAAGGAGCTGGTGCACGTCGGGCTCGGTGAGGACCTTGGTGCGGTAGTAGTCCTCGAGGCGGAACTCCTCCTCCCCGATTCGTAGGGGCTTGAACCAGACGCGCGGCGGCTGGTCGTGCTTCGCACTGAAGCCGAGGCGGGCGTTCAGGTGTCGCCAGAGGTTCCACGCCCGCTCGGCGGCCCGGTAGAGCTCCGCTCCGGTCCTCTGCTCGCCCGTGAGGGCGTTGTAGAGCGCGGTCACTCCGGACAGGCTGTGGAAGCGGCTGATGTAGAGGCGGTGACAGAGCCCCAGCGTGTTGTGGAGGGACAGCCAGTCTTCCGCGTAACGGACGAGCCGGGCTGGGTTGAAACCGCCGCCGAAGATCCGCTCTTGCGCCTCCGGCGGGATCCCGACGCGCTCGGCCTGGCGGACGAACTGCTCGACCGGCCGGCCGGGATTGTACGAGGGGGAGCCGAGAGCGCTCACCGGGACGGCTCCCCTCGGGTTCACGAGCATCCCGAACTCCATGGTGCCGAGGGCGTTCAGCCTGGGCTCCATCTTGGCCTGGAAGCTCTTCACGGTCGCGCTCAGCCCTCCGGGGAAGAGCCCGAGCCTCCGCAGAGCCTCGTCGACGCCGTCCGCCAGGAGGTCGCCGAGCCCGCGGCGGTGGGCGACCCGGTCCAGGAGCTCGAGTCTGGACGCGAAGCCCCCCTCGAGCTCGCTGGAGGCCGCGATCTTGCCCTCTCCGGAGAGTCGGGTCAGGAGCTGGAGCATCGGCCCGACCTGGTGCTCGTCGAGCCCCCAGCGGTTGGCCGCGTCGTGGAGCTTGAAGGCTCGTTGGAGCATCTCCCGCGGGTCTTCGGAGCCGTGGGTCTCCTCGAGGCCCATGAACGCTGTGACATAGGTCTTCAGGCCGGCGAAGGGACCCTCCGAAAAGCAGACCGACTCCTTGTCGGCGACGGGGCAGGAGGGGCAGGCGAGCGCCTTCCGGCAGGCCCGGTGCTCGTCGAGGACCCCCCGGACGAGCTCCTGGGAGAGGAATCCCTGGCCCGAGGCGCGCCAGCCCGCCGTCGCCGCCGCCGCACCCCCCTCGACGATGCGGTCGCGAAGCTCGTAACCGAGGACCTTGCGGACGAGTTCGTCCGTCAGCCGAAGGAGCTCCTTCCCATTCGCGGGTGCGACGCCCGCCGAACCCCGAGTCGCCACGATCGCCTTGAGCCGCTTGAACCCCAGGACCGCCGGAAGCCCGCCGGCTCCGACCGTCCCGAGCTTGTCGATGGCCGTCACGCTCACCTTGACGAGGTTCTCGCCCGCAGGGCCGATGGGGATCACGCTACACGGCTCGTGGCGGGCGCGGAGCGCGTCCACGGTGTCGAAGTTGTCCTTGCCCCAAAGGTCGCGGGCGTCGAGAAGGCGCGGCCCGTCGTCCTCCAGGAGGAGATACACGGGTTCGGGCGACGCACCGGTGAGGAACACATAGTCGTACCCGCAGCTCCGGAGCAGGCCCGCGAAGTGTCCCCCGCCGCACGCGGTGGCAAGGCTCCCGGTGAGGGGGAACCGCGTCGTCACGAAGAGTTGCGAGCTCCCGGGGACGGGCGTGCCGTTGAAGAGGCCCGTCCCGAGCACGACCGGGTTTTCGGCGGAGAGCGGGACCGCGCGGACGTCGGAGTGGCGGTCGACGAGCCAGTAGTTCACCCCGTGGCCGCTGAGGTAGGCGTCTCTTACGGGCTTCGGGAGCTCCTCTCGCCGGAAAGAGCCGTCGGTCAGGTCGACGAAAAGGACGTTTCCCGCCCCGCTCGGCATCAGGAGACCCTTCCCCGGGCGAGAGCCCCGTACCGGCAGTGGGCCGCGCACAGGCCGCACCCATCGCAGCCCTCCCGGAAGGCGATCGTGAACTCGCGCCTGCCCCCCGGGTCCGGCTGTCGGAGGATCTCGACGCGGCTCTGCGACAGGTTGAACGTCCCGGTGAAGCGGTAGGAGCACCGCATCTGGCACGTGAGGCAGCCGGCGCACCGGTCCGGTTGGGCGACGATCTCGGACGATCGGCTCTGTGCAGTCATGCGCTCCCTCGATCCGGAAGAGATCCATCCCGACGCTCGGCGGCCACAGGGTCGCCCATCGGGCTTGGATCATACGAGGTGGGACCATGGCTGTAAACGATACGGCGCCCCGCGGTCGACTATTACCGGGTCCTCACCACCACGAGCTTGTCGGCGCCCGACTCGGCTCCCCAAACCTCCCCGGGTCTCCCGAGGAGCTGGCGGACCTCAGCCCCGGCGGTCGGAAGCCGCAGGACCTGAAAGGGCCCGGCGTCGGAATCGGCCAGGGCCGGCGCGCGGCAGGTGCCCGGGGCTCGTGATCTCCGCGCGGTCGTGGTACAAGGGCGTGGGTGCGGCCCGCGACCCGTGCCATCGCGGAGGAACCGGCGAATCGGATCGGGAGGACGAACCCTGAGCGCCTCGGAACCGGAACAGCCCGACCCCCAGGTCCTCCTCGACCTCGTCCGGCTGCGGATGCCCTTCGGGAAGTACGCCGGGCGCCGCCTCGTGGACCTCCCGGAGCCGTACCTCGTCTGGTTCGCCCAGCAGGGCTTTCCCAAGGGCAAGCTCGGCCGCCTGCTCGAACTCGCGTACGAAATCAAGCTGAACGGCCTCGAGTACCTCCTCGCGCCCCTGCGGTGAGGCTGCGTGGACAAACCCGGCTCCCTGGCTACGCTTCTCCCCTCGCGTGTACCTTCCATGAGGAGAGCGCCATGCAAGAACGAGCCGGCATCGTCACGATGAGAGGAAACCCCGTGACCCTCCTGGGACCGGCGCTGAAACCGGGAGACCGGGCGCCCGACTTCATGCTCCTCGACGGTTCGCTCAAGCCCGTGCGGCTCGCGGACTTCGCGGGCCGGACGAAGCTCATCAGCGTCGTTCCGAGCCTCGACACCCCGGTCTGCGAGCTCCAGACGAAGCGCTTCCAGGAGGAGGCCGCGAAGCTCCCGCCGGGCGTCGACGTCCTCACGGTCTCCATGGACCTCCCCTTCGCCCAGAGCCGGTTCTGCTCCGCCCACGGCACCGACCGGATCCGGGTGCTCTCGGACTTCAACGACGCCTCCTTCGGCCGCGCCTACGGCGTGCTCCTGAAGGAGCTGCGGCTGCTGGCCCGCGCCCTCTTCGTCGCGGGGCCCGACGACGTGCTCCGGCACGTGGAGATCGTGCCGGAGATCGGCAACCACCCTGACTACGAGGCGGCGCTGGCGCGCGTGCGCTGACGGCCGGTCTTTTGGTCTTGTTGGTCTTCTTGGTCTCGTCGGCCAGATCGGTTTGAAGGACCAACCGAACTTACGAGACTACCGCACCAACGGACCGACCCTCTTCGAAAGGGACGCGAAATGGATAAAGAGCAGGTTTTCACGTGAGCGCTTTCGTGAAGGCCGCCCCCGAGCCGTCCGCTACGAGGACCTGATGGACCCGAAGTGGGGGACCGTCGGCCGGGAGCTCGGCGGGCGCGGGGAGCCTCTGCTCTCAGCCTCCCCCTCATCCACCTGGCGGTGCTCAGTACGTCTCGAACTCCTCTTCGTCGAGCCTGACCCGGCGGGCCACGCGGGAAGGCGCCCGGGGGCTCACCGGGGCGATCTTACCCGGGCCGGTCTCGACCGCTGAGGGTCGGCGGGATGCCTTCCCCGGGGCGAGGGGGGCGGGCTCCTCCCTCCGTCCCTCGATCTCCGAGTGCGTCCGGAAGAAGACGATGGCGCGCTGGAGGGTCTCCGACTGGGCCGCCAGCTCTTCGGAGGTGGCGGCCATCTCCTCGGAGGCGGCGGCGTTCTGCTGGATGACGAGGTCCAGCTGCTGGATGGCTCGGCTGATCTGCGCCGCTCCGCAATCCTGCTCGCGGCTCGAGGCCGAGATCTCCTGCACGAGCTCCGACGTCTTCTGGACCTCGGGCAGGATGGTGGCGAGGAGGCTCCCCGCCTCTTCCGCGACCTTGAGGCTCCTGCCCGCCAGGTCCGTCACCTCCGCGGCGGCCCTCTGGCTGCGCTCGGCGAGCTTTCGCACCTCGGAGGCGACGACCGCGAAGCCCTTTCCGTGCTCGCCCGCCCGGGCGGCCTCGATGGCCGCGTTGAGCGCGAGCAGGTTCGTCTGCCGCGCGATGTCCTCGACGATGGAGATCTTTCCGGCGATCAGCTTCATCGCCTCCAGGGTCTCGGCCACTGCGCTCCCGCCCTTCCGGGCGTTGGAGGCGGCGCTCACGGCGATCTTCTCCGTCTCGGTCGCGTTCTCGGCGTTCTGTCGCGCCCCAGCGCTCATCTGCTCCATCGAGGACGAGATCTCTTCGATGGAGGACGCCTGCTCGGTGGCGCCGCTCGAGAGCTCCTCGGCGGAAGCGCTCAACTGGGCGCTCCCCGCCGCGACGTACTCGGCGGCGGACTTCACTTCGGAGACGACCCGCGTCAGCTGGGTCACCATGGTCGAGAGGGCCTCCATCAGCGCGTCCTGGTCGGACCGCGCCTGGATCTCGACGAGCAGGTCCCCGCCCGCGATTCGGCGCGAGACCTCCGTGATCTCCTCCAAGGACTCGACGAGGGTGTTCACGTTGTTCCGGATCTCGTTGAAGTCTCCGGCGTAAGCCTGCGAGATCTTGGGGGGAAGCTCGCCCTTGGAGAGCCTCTCCAGGTACTCGGAGGTGACCGAGATCGGCCCCTGGAAGGCCTCGACGACGCCGTTGAGCCCCTCGACGAGCTCCTTCCAGCCTCCCTCGAACCTCGAAGCGTCGGCACGCGCCGCGAGCCTCCCCTCGGCTACCGCCTGGAGGAGCCCCCTGATCTCCGACTCGATCCCCTGCAGGGTCGACTGCATCTGCCGGAAGGCTGCGGCGAGGGTGCCCACCTCGTCGCGCTGGTCGACTTCGATGGCCCGGGCGAGGTCGCCTCGGGCGAAGGCGAGGGCGTTCGAAGCCATCGCTCGGAGGGGCATCGTGATCCTCCGGGTCATCAGGAGGGCGGCGCCGAGGATGAGGAGGAGGGCTGCGAGCGTCGACGCGAGCACGACGGAGCGGATCCGGGAGACCTGGGCGGCCACGTCGTCGACGTAGATCCCGCTGCCCACGAGCCATCCGAAGGAGCTCAGGAGCTTCACGTAGGATACCTTCGGGACCGGAACGTCGCTGCCCTGCTTGGGCCACATGTACTCGAAGACGCCTTCTCACTTCACCCTGCAGACGGTCACCATCTAACGGAAGAGGTAATTGCCGTTGGAATCATACTT
>JACRCS010000034.1 GCA_016218905.1 Deltaproteobacteria bacterium | reverse complement strand
GGGGAGTACATCGAGTGCCTGGGGACGTGGCAGAACGATCGGACCCACGGGCTCCAGTTCAAGGCCACGATGCTCAAGATCGTCCCGCCGAGCTCGCTCGGAGGCATCGAGAAGTACCTCGGCTCCGGCATGGTGAAGGGGATCGGGCCGCACTTCGCGAAGGTGCTCGTGAAGGCGTTCGGGGTGGAAGTCTTCCGGGTCATCGAGGAAGAGCCCGAGAGGATGCTCGAGCTCTTCGGGATCGGAAGGAAGCGGCTCGAGAAGATCACCTCCGCCTGGTCCGAGCAGAAGGCGATCCGGGAGATCATGGTCTTCCTCCAGTCCCACGGCGTCGGGACCGGACGGGCCGTTCGCATCTACAAGACCTACGGCGACGAGGCGATCGTCAAGGTCACCGAGAATCCCTACCGCCTCGCCCTCGACATCCATGGGGTCGGCTTCAAGACCGCGGACGCCATCGCCGCCAAGCTCGGCATCGCCTCCGACTCCCTGATCCGCGCCCAAGCGGGCGTGCGCCACGTGCTCCAGGAGCTCTCGAACGACGGCCACTGCGCGGCGCCCAGGGACGCGCTCGTCGAGGAGGCAGGCCGGCTCCTGGAGATCCCCGCCCCGATCCTCGAGCGGGCGATCACGGAGGAGATCGCGGAAGGAAACCTGATCCCGGAGGACATCGCGAGCCGCCCCTGCCTCTTCCTCACCCCTCTGCAGCGGGCCGAGGTGGGCGTCGCGGGGAGCCTCACCCGGGTCCTCGCCGGGGAGATCCCCTGGGGGGCGGTGGACGCCGAGAAGGCGATCCCCTGGGTCGAGGAGAAGACCGGCCTCACGCTCTCGCCGTCCCAGCAGCAGGCCGTCCGCCTCGCGCTCGCGAGCAAGGTGCTCGTCATCACCGGAGGCCCCGGCGTCGGCAAGACCACCCTCGTGAACAGCATCCTTCGGATCCTCCAGGCCAAGAGGATGCGGGTCTCGCTCTGCGCCCCCACCGGCAGGGCGGCGAAGCGGCTCTCCGAGTCCACCGGCTTGGAGGCGAAGACCATCCACCGCCTCCTCGAGTTCGACCCGAAGTCCTTCGGGTTCAAGAGGGGGCGCGACAATCCCCTGGAGACCGACCTCCTCGTCATCGACGAGTCCTCCATGGTGGACATCGCCCTCATGAACCGGCTCCTGGCCTCCATCCCGGATCGAGCGGGCGTGATGATCGTCGGCGACGTCGACCAGCTCCCCTCCGTCGCGCCCGGGGCCGTCCTCTCGGACATCATCGAGTCCGGCGCGGTCCCGACCGTCCGGCTGACCGAGATCTTCCGGCAGGCCGCCACCTCCCAGATCATCGTGAACGCCCATCGAATCAACCGAGGGGAGCTGCCGGTCACCCCCAAGGGAGCGGAGCTCTCGGACTTCTACTTCATCCCCGCGAACACCCCCGAGGAGATCCTCGAGAAGCTCGTCCGCGTGGTGACGGAGCGGATCCCCGAGCGGTTCGGCCTCGACCCCGTGCGCGACGTCCAGATCCTCACCCCCATGAACCGCGGCGGGCTCGGCTCCCGTTCGCTCAACGTCGAGCTGCAGCGGATCCTGAACGAGAAGGCCGAGCCCAAGGTCTCTCGCTTCGGCACCAGCTTTGCCCCCGGCGACAAGGTCCTCCAGACCGCCAACGACTACGATAAGGAGGTCTTCAACGGGGACATCGGGCAGATCGCCTCGGTCGACCTGGAGGAAGGGTCGCTGAACGTCGAGTACGACGGCAGGTCCGTCGAGTACGAGTTCGGGGAGCTCGACGAGGTCACGCTGGCCTACGCGACGAGCATCCACAAGAGCCAGGGCTCGGAGTACCCTGCCGTCGTGATCCCGCTCGCGATGCAGCACTACACGCTGCTCGAGAGGAACCTCCTCTACACGGCGGTCACGCGCGGGAAGAGGCTCGTTACGATCATCGGTCAGCCGAAGGCGCTCGCCATGGCGGTCAAGAACCGGAAAGCCCACCGGAGGCTGACGAAGCTCGCCGCGCGGCTCGCATCGGGTGGTCGCTAGGTCGGGCTGCCGCGGCGCGAGAGCGGAGGAAGGAATGAGCCCGTCGGAGATCGGCCGCAATGATCCGTGCCCCTGCGGCAGCGGGCGGAAGTACAAGGCATGCTGCCTCGGGCGGACGCGCGCGGGACCCGAGCCTTCCCCCGGCCTCGCCGAGGCGACCGCTGAACTGAAGGAACTGCTACGGGGTCGGACGTTCGCCTCCTTGAGCGAGGCGCAGGCGTTCCTCGACCGGGAGATGCTGAAGCGGAACCGTGCCCCGAGGGAGGACTTCTTCGGGCTCTCTCCGGAACAGATGCACCGCCTCCTCGAAGCCCCGTTCGCCTCGCCGGAAGTCGCAACCTTTGCGGCGGTCCTGTCCGTCGAGCCCCGCGCTCCGATCCTCGACCTCTTCACGCTACTGGTGGAAGGCATCGGGCAAGGGGTCAAAACCACAGTCAAAGGCAACCTGCCGCGCGCCCTCTGCCGGGAGGCGGCGCTTGCATACTGGGGCGAGGCCGAGTACCGCAGACACACGGAATTCGGAGGAGTGAACAAGGAGGAGGACTTCTTCGATCTGCACGTGACTCGATTGGTCGCCGAGTTGGCCGGCTTCGTGAGAAAGTCCAGGGGGAAGTTCGTCGTGAGCCGGAAGTGCAGGGACGTGCTGGCCGGCCAGGGGACGCGCGCGATCTGGACGGAGTTGCTGAGAGTGTATACGGAGAAGTTCAACTGGGGCTATCGCGACCGCCATCCGGATCTGCCGATCGTCCAGCAGTCCTTCCTCTTCAGCCTCTACCTCCTGAGCCGATTCGGCGAGGAATGGCGGCCGACCGCCTTCTATGAGGACGCCTTCCTTCGCGCCTTTCCTGCCGCCTTGCGAGACCTCCCGCAGGATCCTCTCTACACGCCGGAGATGAGCGTCCGTGCCTGCTACCGTCACAGAGTGCTCGAGGGCTTCGCGGGTTTCCTGGGCCTGGCCGCGGTGGAGCCCACGACGCAAGACCGCTACCCGGTCGCGTTCCGGGTGAGAAAGTTGCCGCTCCTCGAAGAGACGGTCGCGTTCCGGGTCTGACGCGGCCTCCTTCCGGACACCACGAAACAAGCCGCTCTCTCCTTCGCGCGGCAGCGGCGGTGGCAAGGAGGCGATCAGGTGGCAAGAAAGGCAGCCAAAAGAAGCCCGCATCGTCTGACGTCGCGGCCGCCTTCCCACGTCGGGACTCTAGGTTCACTTGGGCGCCGGAGGGGCCGAGTTGAGGAGCGGGGAGAACCGAAGAAGGCCTAGCCGCGGCTCTCCTTGAGCCGCTGCGCAAAGACCTCCGGAAGGAGGGCCGGGATCACGCCTGCTTTGAAATCTTCCGTATTCCGGGTGACGATCAGCGACACGTCAGCCTCTTCGGCCGCAGCGTGACACACGGCGTCCTCGAGAGCCCGGAACGGCAACGCCAGCGCTCTCCGAATGCCCGCGTCCGTTACGGGCGCGACGTGGAACTTCAGGGTGGGATTTGGGGACAGACAAACTATCCAAGGAGCCGCCAACCGGTGGAGCGGGCAGGCCCTAATCGCGCCCGTGGAGAGAATCTGAGGACGGTCCTGGGGGAAGGGAAATTGGGGACAGGCCCCAGCGTCACCATTGATTGCCAAGCGCCGCCAGGGCGCTCGACTGGGCGGGTTGTGGGAGTTCCCCGGGGGCAAAATCGAGGACGGGGAGGACCCCCGGGACTGCCTGGCTCGAGAGCTTCACGAGGAGTTCGGCATCGTCGCTGAGATCGGCGAGTTTCTGGTGTCGCACGTCCCACCACTAACCCCTACCTCTCCGTCGACTTCCTTAGCTACCGGGCCGTTCACGTGGCCGGGGAGTGAGCCTGGGGACAGTCCCCGAACAGGGCCCTCTTCGGAGGCCGAGGTGTGAACCGGACCCTTGAGTCGTTCCCAAAACGGGTGTATTTGTTCCCATTATGGGAACGAAAGCTGCCTCCTCAGGGCTCGCCGATGCGCTCTTCTCCCCCGTGCAGCAGCGCGTGCTTGGGCTATTGTTCGGCCAGCCGGATCGCCGTTTTCAGAGCGCCGAGCTCATCCGCCTGGCCGACAGCGGCACCGGGGCCGTGCACCGCGTGCTCACCCGTCTGGCCGATGCCGGCTTGGTCACGGTGGCTCGCATTGGAAACCAGAAGCACTACCAGGCCAACCGGGACTGCCCGGTGTTCCCCGAGCTGCAGGGGTTGGTCGTCAAGACGGTCGGGGTCGCAGAGCCCCTTCGGCAGGCGCTGGCGCCTCTGGCCGGTGCGATTCGTGCCGCCTTCGTCTATGGGTCGCTGGCCAAAGGCTCCGACAGCGCCGGGAGCGACATCGACCTGCTGGTCGTCAGCAATGCGCTCGGATACCCCGACCTGTTCGAGGCGCTTCAGGGAGCTGAGGCCAGACTGGCTCGTCGGGTGAACCCCAACGTAATGAACCTCGCGGAGTGGAAGGCAAAGCGGTCGCAACCAGATTCCTTTGCCGCTCGGCTGGCCGAGGGGCCGCGGCTCTTCGTGCTGGGTTCGGACGATGACCTCGCCTGAGTTGGAGAACCTGGTCCGCATCGGCAAGCTCAAGCGAGAGCCGTGCTCTGAGCGGGAGTTCGAGGGGCTCGGAGGGGATCGAGGGGACGGGGTATTTGGGCAGCCTTCGGGGCTCTCGCCCGGCGCGTCCTCGATCCGGTACTTCGACGCTCACGAGACTTGACCCCACCCCTGCTCACTAGACTTGACCCCTCTGAGAAGCATTGATCGTTGGCTCTAAATTTTAGGCTTGACCTAGCTCCGCCAATTGATAGAGTAGTCGGGTCGTGTGCGCCACGCGCT
>JACRCS010000488.1 GCA_016218905.1 Deltaproteobacteria bacterium | reverse complement strand
CCAAAAAAGGTTGATCCTCTCGACCGCCACTACGACAACCTCCAACGTGAAATGCGCCGTACCTTCAAAACGCTTGCGCTGGCCGCATGAGTGAGGCCGGCTTCGACAACATGTTGGTTTCAATGAGGCGCTAAGCGCCTAGTGTCCCGTTCGGGAAGTTCCTTCCTGCTATTCAGCCCCTGCGTTGGCCGAACGGCGCTGATTCGCCGCCGTTCGTCCTGCTGGTTGCGATGCACGAACTAACCGCACGGGACACTAGCCTTCAAGTTCGAGCAGAGTGCTCATCCCCATGCCGCCCCCTACGCACATCGTTGCGAGGCCGTAGCGCTCGCCGCGCCGGCGCATCTCGTGGGCGAGGCTCACGACGATCCGTAGGCCCGTGCACCCGACAGGATGTCCCAGGCCGATGCCGCTCCCGTTGACGTTGACCTTCTCCCGATCGAGGCCGAGCCCCTGCTCGCAGGCGAGGTACTGGGCGGCAAAAGCCTCGTTGAGCTCCACGAGTCCGATGTCGGCAAGCGAAAGCCCCGTGCGCTCGAGGAGCTTGCGGGTTGCGGGGACCGGGCCGTACCCCATGAGCGTCGGGTCTACTCCGGCGCTCGCTTGGGCCACGATCCGGGCGAGGGGCTTTGCGCCGAGCTCGGCTGCCTTGGCGCGGGTCATCACGACTGCGGCGGCGGCGCCGTCATTCAAGCCCGAGGAGTTTCCCGCGGTGACCGTGCCGTCCTTGCGGAAGGTCGGTTTGAGCTTCGAGAGCTCCTCCAGACTGAGCCCGGCCCGGATGTGCTCGTCCGCATGGACGATCGTCTCCCCCTTCTTGCCCGGGAGCTTCACCGGCACGATCTCTTCCCGGAAACGGCCTGACGCCGTCGCTGCCTCGGCGTTGCGGTGGCTGCGAAGCGCGATCTCGTCCTGGGCTTCCCTGGAGATGCCGTACTGCTGCGCCAGGCGCTCGGCGGTCTCGCCCATGATGAGCTTCTCGCCTACGAAGCCGCTCCCCGAGTAGAGCATCTCCCAAATGGCGTCGGTGAGCTGGCCGTGCATGAGGCGCTGGCCCCACCGCGCGGTCTGGAGCACGTAAGGTGCGTTGGACATCGACTCGGTCCCGACCACCAGGACGCTCTCCGCGTCGCCCGCGAGGATCTGCGTACGCGCGCACGCGAGGGCCTGCATGGAGGACGAGCACTGCTTCTGCACCGTGTACGCGGGCACCTCGACCGGGATGCCGATCGAAAGGGCAGCCGTGCGGGCGGTGTTCGCTTCATCCGGGCACTGGCCGCAGTCGCCGGCGATCACGTCGTCGATCGCCCCCTTGTCGACCGCCGCCCGGCGCAGCGCCTCCTCCATGGCGACTCCGGCGAGCTGATGGGCCCGCAGGTCCTTGAGGCTTCCCCCGAAGTTGCCGATGGGCGTGCGGCACGCGCTCACGAGCACGATGTCCCGATCCGTCCTGTTCATGGTTGGCTCCTTATGCATAGGAAACCGAGGATTATGGGGACGTATGGGGCTGATGGGTCCTATCGGTCCCATTCGCCCTATTCCCCTACAGGACCACTCTCTCCAGCTCCACGAGCTTCGCCGCGATCCCGGCCTGGACCGCCAGAACGTCGGCCGGCCGGCGGGCGGTCAGTCTGCAGAGCTCGGCGAGGCCGTCCTCGGCTCCCATGGCCACGAGGCACCGGCGGGCGAGGCTCTCGGCCCGGTCTATCGCCGCTTCGCACGCGGCTCTGGCCGCCGCCACCGGGAGCGCCGCCCCTGCCTCGCCACGCCGGTCCACCTCCTTGCGGGCACGCAGCAGGGCGGACTCGGCGGTGAACGCGAGGGTCACCAGGTCGGCGAGCCGAAGGAGAATCGCCTGCTCGCCTGCAATCGCCTTTCCGTACTTCGCGCCCGCAAAGCACAGCACGGAGAGGGCGATCCTCTTCAGGTTCGCAACGATGTGCTGCTCGGCCGCAAGATGCCCGCCTGACGCCTCCGGTGCGCTGCCGGCGAGCTCGAGCTCACCGGAAGCCGCCTTTCGCAGGAGCATGGTCGGGACGAGAAGGCGGTTGACCTCGTTCGTCCCTTCGTAGATTCGGTTGATCCGGCTGTCGCGGTAGTAGCGCTCGGCGGGGTACTCGGCGCAGAAGCCGTATCCGCCGAGGCACTGGACCGTCTCGTCGACCACGAAGTCGAGGGCCTCACTGCAGTGGACCTTCACCATGGCGCACTCGATGCTGTACTCCTCGATCGCCTGAAGCCCCGCCTCCTCGTACCGGTCCGCATTTGCGCCGAGGAGTTGCTCGATCAGCCCCGCGGTCCGGTAGGCCATGGACTCGGCGGCGTAGATGCGCACGTACATCTCGGCGAGCTTCTCGCGAATGGCCCCGAAATCCGCTAGACGGCGGCCGAACTGCTTGCGCTCAAGCGTGTAGGCGAGCGCCGCCTCCAGGGCCCGCTTGGCCCCTCCGACAGCGCCCATCCCGAGCTTGAAACGGCCGATGTTGAGGATGTTGAAGGCGATCTTGTGCCCCTTGCCGATTTCCCCGAGGACGTTTTCCGCGGGAACTAGGGCGTCCTCGAGAATCACCGTAGTGGTCGTGGAGCCTCGGATGCCGAGCTTGTGCTCCTCGGGGCCGATCTTGAGGCCCGGCGTGCCCCGCTCGACCACGAAGCCGGTGAACTTGTCGCCGTCGATCTTGGCAAAGACCGTGAAGACGTCCGCGAAACCGGCGTTCGTGATGAACTGCTTCGTTCCGTTCAGGACGAAGTGGCTGCCGTCCGCTGAGAGGACCGCCTTGGTACGGGCGCTCAGGGCGTCGGAGCCGGACGAAGGTTCGGTGAGGGCGTAGGCTCCGATCAGGGAGCCGTCCGCCAGGCCCGGAAGGTACTTCTGTTTGTGGGCTTCGGTCCCGTAGTAGACGATCGGCAGCGTACCGATCCCGGTGTGGGCCATGGCCATGGTCTGGAAGGATCCTTGGCCGCTGACGCTCTCCGCGATCAGGGCGCAGGAGGGTTTGTCGAGCCCGAGGCCCCCGTACGCCTCCGGCACGTCGCCCATCAGGAGCCCGAGCTCCCCCGCCATACGTATCAGGCGCCGCGAGAGCTCGAGGTCCTTGGCCTCGATCGCGTCGGAGACGGGGATCACCTCAGCCTCCATGAACTGGCGGGCGGTCTTTGCGTAGAGGAGCTGGTCGGGGGTGAAGTCTTCGGGCGTGAAGACGTCTTCTGGGCGGGCCGCATCGAGGAGGAAGCTGCCTCCCTTCACATAGTCCTTCTGGAGGCACGCCGGAGCGGCCGTGGAAGCCTGAGTCATGCTGCTCTCCTTCCCGCTCGTCCTGCGGGGACGCTGTTCGAGGTCCTCGCCGCGATCGGGTGAGGACCAAGGGTTGTGGCAGAAGTGGAGCATAGTGGATAGTACCTACTATGTACAACTCCAAAATACATGCGCCCCGTTACTCCCGAGCGACCCCAAACAGCCCCAGGAAGCCGCTCGCCATCTCTTCGAGGGGCGGTTCGCCTCCACGCAGGAGGCCCTGGATCCCGATGCCCTGAACCGCGCCGATGAAGGCGATGGCTCCGGCCCTCGGGTTCGCGACAGTCGGCACCTGGGCCAGAACGGCCGCGAAGGGCTCGACGAAGCGCTCGTAGGCAGCTTCGATCTCGGCAAGGATCGGATGGTCGGTGCCGGCGAACTCGGTCGCGAGCGCCGAAAGGCAGACGGCGGCTTCGGGCTGACGCCGAAAGTGCTCGCACATCCGCTCCACGACGCCGCGCACGGCTTCCTCGGGCGAGGCGCCCTCCATGAGCGCCCTGTACTCGTCCACGCCGCGGGCCAGCCTAGCGATAACCGTATGGAGCAAGGCTTCCTTATTGGGAAAGTGGTGGAACAGGGCGCCCTGGGTCATCCCGATCGCCTTTGCCAGGTCGGCGACGGTCGTCGCGTGATACCCCTGGCGAGCGAAGAGCTTGGTCGCCTCGACCAGGATCTTCCGTCGGGTGGCGCGGGCGCGCTCGTCGAGCACGCCGACATGGCCTTCGCCTCGCATGGGATCCCTCCTCGCACTTTGATCTCTGTTTCACATAGTATGCGCTATGTTGCGTGGGATCAACGAGGGAGGGAAGAGCGCGGCCCCTCTCCGGGAGGAGTGGGATGGAAGCGGCGGAGAGAGGCCGCGCACCCGTCATCCGGCGGCCTCGATCGTGCTCGACGCGACCGCAGGCGTACGGGCATCTAGGGCATCTTCCTCGCGAACGCCGGAACCAGCGCGAGCCACAGGCGATCCGGCAGCGCCTTCGCCAGGGCATAGAGCAACCTGTTGCGTGCGCCGGGGATGCTGATGACCCTGCCCTTCTCCAGGTCGCGCAACGAGACCCGCACGACCTCCGCGGGGGACATCCAGCGGACCATCCCCCGGTCTTCCATCGCGTTCATGTCCACGCCGATGGTTCTCCCGAGGTCCGTCCGCGTGAAGCCCGGGAGCACACACTGGACCTTCACCCCGGAATCCCTGACCTCCGTGTGGAGGCAGAGGGAGAAGTTCCTCATGAACGCCTTCACCGAGCAGTACGTCGTGTTCAGAGACATGGGAGTTACCGCCTGGATCGAAGCTACGTTGATGATGGTCCCGGATCTCCGCTCGAGCATCCCGGGGAGGACGGCGTGGGTGAGCCGCATCATCGCGATCGCGTGCACGCGGACCATGTTCTCTTGCTGGGCGATGTCCTGGCCGTGATAGAGGCCCTTGGTGGTGAAGCCGGCGTTGTTCACCAGCACCTCGATCGGCCCGCCCGCCTCGATCTTCTCGACGAGTCCGCCGAGAGCGTCCGCGTCCGACAGCTCGACGGTGACCACCTCGGCCTCGACCTGGCACGTCTCTTCGATCTGCTTCCCGACCCTCTCGATCAAGTGCCGCCTGCGGCCGGTGAGGAGGAGGTCGTATCCCCGCCTCGCCAGCGCGTGGGCGTAGGCCTCGCCGATGCCGCTCGTAGCACCGGTGATGAGGGCGCGCCGCTTCTGTGGAAACGCGCTCATCCTCGGCCGACCTCGCTTCCCCGCCCGAAGGCGCCTTCCCTCATCCGCTTGCACGGGGCGAAGTACGGCTTGGCGACCTCCCGGGAGAGCTCGTCGAGGCGCGTGCACCACTCGCGGTGACGCTCGAACCCCATCGCGCACGGTCCAGGGCCGCCGATCGCGCCGGCGATGTACTCGTCGATGCGGCTGAAATCGGGGAGGAGTCGCTCCTCCACGATCCTGCAGCACTCGTTGAACTGCAGGGCCATCACGAGTTCGAGATCGATCCCGAGCGTCGCGTCGGGGTGCGCCGGTCCTCCCCCCTCGATCACCGGCTCGCCGTTGACGTACCGATAGAACCCCTCGCCGCTCTTCTTGCCCCGCTGCCCTCTCCGGACCCGCTCCGAAAGGACCCTCCCCGGGCCCAGGTCCGGTGAGAGCGTCGCTGCGAACGAGACGCAGGTCCGGTAGACGACGTCGAGTCCGATGAAGTCCATCGTCTTGTAGAAGCCCGGGACGAGCGGCTCCACCTGCGCGTCGAGATGCTCGGGCTTCACGCCCTTCTCCGCGGCCCGGTCGACGACCAAGTTCAGGTAGGCCACCACCGGAGCGGTCGACCGATTGACCACGAACCCGGGACGCCACCGGTCGAGCACGACCGTGAGGCGCGTCCCGTCACTGCATGGCATCCGTTCCGCGAGGGCCAGCGTCCTCTCGAGCGTCGCGCCCGAGGTGTGGGAACCTCGGGTGATCTCGACGAGACGCGACGATTCAGGGACGAAGAAGTGCATCCCGATGACGCGGTCGCGGGCCTCGCAGGCTGCCGCGATCTCGTCGATGCTCATCGTGGAGGTGTTCGTCGCGAGGACGCACCGGGCCGGCGCGGAGCGCGCCAGAGTCCGGAAGATCTCCTGCTTCACCTCCAGCACCTCGGGCGCCGCCTCGATGACGAAGTCGGCGCCGTCCACGGCAGCGGCGAGATCCCGCTCCGTGGAGATCCGGACGGAAGGCGTGCTCCTCGGCGCGTTCAGGCGCTCGGCGACGCTCGCGCGGGCCCTTTCGAGCACCGCCGCATCGCGGTCATGCAGGACGATGGACGAGAACCCCGCGGCGAGCGCCGCTCGGGCGATCCCCTGTCCCATGAACCCCGAGCCTGCTATGACGAGGGAGTTGAACGAATCCATGTCGTTCATGCGCGGTCCTCTTCGCATCTCCACGGTCAGATCTGGGGCAATCCCCCCGCCCGCTTGATGATCTTCTCGGCTCTCTTCTGCAGGCTGGAGTCGTGGAGCCACAGCTCCGGGAAGAGTTTCTCCTTCCCAGCCGTCACGTTCACGGAGCACGTCGCCCACTTGGCCTCCTGGAGGTGCATGACGCACTGGTCGCAGCGGGTGCAGCGCACGATGTCATCGACGCGGCCCGACCGCGCCTTCACCGGCCAGTAGGGATCCGCGACGGCTTGCCGTCCGAGGGAAACCATGTCCGTCTTGCCCTCGGCGATGGCCCGCGCGGCGGTCTCCGGGCGGATGAAGCCGGGCGTGATGACGGGGATGCCGCCTCCCGCCTTCCTGAATCCCGGCCCGTACTGCGTGAACTCGTCCTCGCCGTCGGGGAAGAACTTGCCTGGGTTCTCGTAGGATCCCTGAGAGACGTTGACGAAGTTGATCCCCGCCTCCGTGGCCATCCGGACGAATTCCTGGGCCTCATCGGCGGTCACGCCGTCCTTCATGCACTCGGCGCCCGAGAAGCGGGCGCCCAGCGGGTAGTCCGGCCCGACCTTGGCGCGCGCCTTCGTGATGATGTTGGTCAGGAACCGCGCGCGGTTCTCCATCGACCCGCCGTACTCGTCGATCCGCTTGTTGGTCCGGCGGGAGAGGAACTGATGGATGAGGTAACCGTGGGGGCTGTGGAGCTCGACCCCGTCGAATCCGAGCGTCATCGCGTACCGCACTGCCGTCGCCATCCGGTCCTCGAGATCGACGATCTCGTGCTTCTCGAGCGCCCGCGGCGTCTCGCCCTGGACGTAGTTCTTCATGTCCGGCTGGACCGCCATGAGCAGGTCCGTGAGCTTTGAGTGGAACTCGGCGTACTCCTCGTCGTTCAGCTCGGGAAGCTCGTCCAGCCCCTTGTACCCGAGCGCCTGGATGATGCCGTCGATTCCCGGGACGAGCCTCCGGAACTGCTTCCTGAACCCCTTGTTCAGGTTCCGGTAGTCGATGTCCATGGGAACGGAGGACGGAGCGGCCGACGGGACGTCAGGGCTCTCCAAGGCAGCGTGCCCCTGACGACCCCACCCCGGGCTGAGCTGGATGAAGATCTTGCAGCCGTCATAGCTGTGAATCAGCTCGACCAGCTCGCTCACGAAGCGGAAGTACCGGCGGTCGCTGAAGAGGGCGGGATTGAGCGAGTCGGACCCCCGCCACCTGTGCGGGTTCATCACGAAACACTCCGTGATGATGAGCCCGAAGCCTCCCCGCGCCCGCGTGGCGAACCAGGCCAGGGTGTGGTCCGACACGTAACCCTCGGGGCCCGTGTACCCCATGTTCATGGGGGCCATGGCGATACGGTTCTTGAGGGTGCAGTTACCGATCGTGATCGGCTCGAAGAGCTTGTCCAGCGACATGAATTCGTCCTTTCAGGTGGCTCATTGCGGCATCCCGCAGGTCCATCGCAGGCTCCCTAGCGCTTCTCGTCCGAGGCGACGTTCGCCCTCTTCTGCTGCTCGACGAGCTCCTCGGGCTTCTTCCGGAACCCGTCCATCATCTCCTGGATGTCGGGCGCGTAGATCAGCCACTGGATGGCGTTGCGCTCCAGCGCCAGGGCCGCATCGAGGCTGCCCGCCTCCAGCGAGCGCGCCATGACCTCCTTGCCCATGCGAAGGGCAATGGCCTTCTTCGAGCCGACGTTCGCGACGACGTCGGCGAACTTCTCCTCGAACTCGTCGTCCTTGAAGACGCGGGTGAGAAAGCCCATCTCGTACATCTCGCGCGCCAGGACGTCCTTGCGCCCGCTGTAGATGATCTCGCGCGCCCGGTAGATGGGCATGGCGCGGGCAATGCGGACCGTGCCGCCCCACCCCGGCAGGATGCCCATGTTGATCTCCGTGGTCCCGAACTTGGCCGACTCCTTCGCGTACACGAGGTCGCACATGAGAACGAGCTCGAGGCCGCCCGCCACGCAGTGGCCGGTCACCTTCGCGATGACGACCTTCTCGCAGAGCTCGATCGCCTTGCCGACCCCGTAGCCCTGGTGCGCGAGCCAGTTCAGGGACTCCTGGTGCTCGGCCAGGGACGGGAAGACCGTCAGGTCCCCGCCCGTACAGAAGGCCTTGCCGCTGCCGCCCAGCACCACGACCGCGACCCCGGCCTCGTCCCGCACTCTCCGGAACGCGTGCTCGAGCTCGGAGGCCATCTCGCGATTGATCGCGTTGTACTTCTCCGGCCGGTTCAGCGTGATGCGGCAGACCGGTCCTTCGACCTCGTAGAGGATGGTCGCGTACTCGCTCATGGCAGCTCCCGCCGGTTCTTCGCCGGGGTGAAGTAGGGCAGGAAGAAGCCGGCCCGCTCGTGGAAGGTCACCTCCACCTCCATGCCGAAGTGGACGTCCTCGGGCGCGCACCCCACGATCCGGGTCATCATGCGGACGCCCTCCTCGAGGTCCACATAGGCGATCGTGTAGGGCAGCTCGTCCATGAACTTCGGCTCGACCATGGCGTAGGCGGTCGAGAAGGTGAACACCGTCGCCTTGCCGCTCGCCTCCATCCAGTCGAGGCTTCCGGACCAGCACTCGGGGCAGTGTTTGCGGGGATAGAAGATCCTCGACTTGCAGTCGTTGCAGACCTGGATGAGGAGCTTGCCCTCCCGCGTTCCTTCCCAGAACCGCTCGGACCAGGGCTGCGTTTCCGGCACCGGCTTCGTCGTGTCGAATTCCATCTCAGGCCTCGTTTCCCCAGATGCTGGCGATGTTGTTGAACCCCGACCCGCCGCCCGCGTTCTGGTAGACGTACTTGCAGTTCTTGACCTGCCGCTCACCGGCCTTCCCCATGAGCTGCCGCGCAGTCTCGACGTAGCAGGCGGCGCTCACGCCCGATCCGGTGTGCCCTCGGCCGGGGGCATCACCGATGGTGGACCACGGGATGTCGCCGCCGAAGGACATCCGGCCCTCGAGGAAGTACTTCCCCCCCATGCCCTTGGGCGCGACCTCGAGCAGCTCGGCGATGAGCGGATGGGCGAGCGGATAGGCCAGGTAGCAATTCCAGAGGCTCACGTCCTCCCGGGTGATCCCGGCCTGCGCCAGGGCTTCCTTGGCGGTGACCCGGAACCCGTCGTAGACCTCGTTGAAGTCCCTCATCACGCAGGTCCCGCTGAAGTACCGCACCGATTCACCCAGCTTGTACGCCGCGGGCCGTCTCATCGCCTTCGCGTCCTCCGCCGAGACCACCACCATCGCGGACCCGCCGTCGCCGAGGATGTTGCTCTCGCGCTTGTGAAGCGGCGTATTGAGCAGGCCGGACGCGAGGACCTGCTGCGGCGAGGGGGGCTCCTTGCCGTAGAGGATCGAGTTCGGGTCCCGGGACGCCCAGCTGCGCAACGCCGTCACGACCGAGGCCATCTCCTCGGGCGTGCAGCCGGACTCGAGCATGAAGCGGTTTGCCATCAGCCCCATGATGATGTTGTACGTGGGGCCGAACGGGTACTCCCACTGGAGGTCCACGCCGGCCTTGGCGAAGAAGTTGACCTGATCGATCAACGGGATCGTCGAGTGGAGCGTCACGTGGTGGACGATGACGGCCTTCGCGACGCCGCTGGTGACCCACTGCTCGGCGAGCCTCAGGCAATTCGAGGTCGAGGCCCCCCCTGCGTTGCAGGAGACCGTGTCCTTGCACCCCCCGAGCCCGAGCTCCTCCGGAAGTTTGCCGAAGGAGAGCTCGGCCGCGATCTTCGGCTGCGCCTGCGGCGTGACGGAGATCACCCCCTCGATGTCGTTCTTGTGGAGGCCCGAGTCCCGGACCGCCTGAATGCACGTGTCGTAGATGATGTCCCAGTGCGTCCGTTCGGGATTGTTCTGCGTTGGGACCTCGCCGATCCCTATGATCGCGATCTTTGCCTTCTTCACGAGCTCACCTCCTCGCGCGTCATCCTGAGGGCCGCCTCCTCACGTCGCCGCGAGCTGGAAGACCTGCTCCAGCTTCATGGCGAGCGCCGGGTTGCCCCCGACCTTGAGCTTCCCCTGCGTGAAGAGCTGCATCCCGATCTTGAGGTCGGCCATCAACGCCTCGAAATCGGAGTCGGCGATCGAGACCGTGCACTGCGCCGTCGTGCTCGCCTCCGGGTTGACGGCCGGCGGGCTGGACTTCAGATCCACTGTCCAGTTGCCGCCGTTCGGCCCGCTGACCTTGAAGGCGTACTCCACGCCGATAGCGTTCGCCTTGGCGGCGTTCTCCGCGAGCCCCTTGGGCAGGAGGACGTCGAACATCTCCTTCGCAGACTTACCCATGTCCATCTCCTCGTGAGCAACTTGCGTGGTCGTCGTGTGGCTTCCGTGGTCGTCAGCTCGTCACCTTGCTCGCGCCGACCCGGCGCTTCGGCTCGATCCCGATGAGGCGCGCGAGGTTGAGCCCGAAGATCTTCCGCCGGTCGTCGTCCGTGATCTCGGGGTAGCCGTAGCCCTCCCGCAGGTCCTCCGGGATCTGGAATTCGCGCAGACCGCGAACCGCGGTCGCGATCTGTGCACCGAACCCGGCGCAGTCGGTCCCCCAGATGATCCGGTCCGGGCCCACCCAGCGGAGCGCCTCGCCAAGGATGCGCGCGAACTTACGCGGGGCCGAGAGCGCCCACGGGACCAGCAGGGACAGGCACACGTGCACGTTCGGGTGGCCCATGGCGACCATGTTGAGGTCGTCCGTGTACGGGTACCCCATGTGAAACGCGACGATCCTCAGACCGGGGAAGTCGCGGGCGACGTCGTCGAGGAGCAACGGCAGCGCGTGCTTGCTCTTTCCGGGCGGAACCCAGCAGAACCCCGTGTGGATGTCGAGGACGATGCCCAGCGCCTCGGCACGTTCGTAGAACGGCCAGAGGCCCGGGTCATTGATGTACGTGTCTTCCGGAGGATAGAACTTGAAGATCCGGGCGTCCTTCTCCTTCACCCAGTACTCGAGCTCCCAGATCGCGTTCTTCACGCCGCGGTGCAGGATCGGCGAGAGGTTCGGCTGGTACAGGAACCGATCGGGGTGCCGCTCGACCACCAGCGCCATGTCGCCGTTCGTCACCCACCGGGTCGAGTAGCCCGTGGTGTCCATCATCGACTCGGGGAGGAGGCAAGCGAGGTCGACGCCGTAGCGATCCATTGCCGCAAGCAGCGCCTCCGGATCGTCGTTCTTCTGGAGGTCGTCGGGGGCGAGGCCCTCCAGCGCCTCGGCCGGCATGCCGAGCAGCAGCGGACGCCGGATGTTGTCGATGGCCTTCCACCACATCCGCACCCCCGGGAAGTGCTCGAGGGTCTCCATCCGGCCGACGAGGTGCGCCTCCGGATCGATCTTGAAGTAGTCGTCCTGCGCGAATGCGGTTCCAGCTTCACCGAGCTCGTCCACGACGGTCTCTCGATTCATGCGCGTCTCCCTGAATGAACCCTTAGTGCCGACGGCTGTTCCCTGTGATCCTCGACCCCGCCGGAATCCGCCGGATTGCGTGCCCGCGGACTGACGCCTCAGTCGTCAAACACACTATCAACTTCCACGACGCGTGTCAACCGATGATCAAAGCTTTTTTGAAGTGACTTGCTGATGCCGCACACCGGCGCATGTACACGTCATGTGACCCGTTCGTCACATATCGTGCCAAACACATAACAACAGCAGTTTCCGGACGGGTCGACCGGCTCGCGGCGGCTGAGGCCCCGACGCCGTCGATGGGGGTGATGCGGCGAGCGGCAAAAGGCGCCGCCTGCATCGGGCGCCGTCACAATCCCCTGTTACTTCGAGCACGTGCCCCGATACGTAGTCGGAAAGAGGAGAAGCCAGAAAGAGAAGCGCCCGAGCGGCCTCATCCGGTGTTCCCGGCCTGCTCAGAGGGATGGCGGCACGAAAGGCTTGCAGCTCCGCCTCTTATCGAAATTATTCTCCGGCAAAAAAGCGGCGCGGGTTGTCCACCATCAGTGTATTAATCTGCTTGTCAGTGATATTTGCCTCTTTGAGGGCGGGAAGTATGTTTTTGAATATATTGGTCAGGTTCCAGTCTGCCACAAGGGGCAGCGCGGCCTCCGGCAGCAGTGAGCCGAAATCCCGGCCGAGCCAGTTGATTATGTAATCGTGCGAAAGCATTATTTGCTTTTCGTAACCCTTACCGAGCAGATCGATTAATGTGTTCGTCCTGATGGTGTCAGGCATGAAGATATTCAGCCCGAACCGGTCAAAGGAGATGAATGTCCCCTTTTTCAAAACCTCCTGGTGGTACTCCACATCTGAATTGCCGCACATATG
>JACRCS010000033.1 GCA_016218905.1 Deltaproteobacteria bacterium | reverse complement strand
GAGATCCTGAGGACGGAGGTGCCGGTCTACTGGACGGGGGCGATCCGTCTCGGGGTCGAGCACGCCCTGGCGAACGCCGCCCGTTCCATCCTGTTCTTCAACCAGGACGTGACCGTCGGCCCGGGCTACTTCGAGCGGCTTGCCGCGACGACGGCGAGGTTCCCGGACGCCGTGATCGGATCCGCCGTCGTTTACGCGCAGCATGAAGGACTGGTCTGGTCGGCCGGGGCCCGCACGGAGTGGCTCGGCCGGGGCTTTCGGGTCCTCCACCACGGCGGCTCCGTCGAACAGCTTCCGGAAGAGCCCTTTCCTGTCGACTGGCTTTTCGGGATGGGGACGTACGTTCCCGCCAGCGTGTTCGGCAAGATCGGGCTGCCCGACGCCGATCGATTCCCGATGGCGTGGGGCGACGCGGACTTCACGTTACGAGCCAGGGGCGCGGGCATCACGATCCTCCTCGACCCCGGGCTGCGACTCTCCCACGAGGTCGGCCGCTACGACGCTCGCGTGGCTCCGGCTCCGAGCTTCGCTGAGTACGTCTCGTGGCTCCGGAGCCCGACCCACAACATCTCCCTCTCCGCCCAGCGCGAGGTCTGGCGGCGGCACGGGCCGAGAGGGCTGTGGCGAATCTCTTTCGCCCTGCGGTTCGTGTTCCTGCTCGTCAATTTCGTGCGCATCCGCCTGCTCTTCCCCGACGGGGCGAGAGCGGATCGGGGCGTCAGCGCCTCTCGATCATGACGCGGTCGCCGAGGCGCGGGCGGTTCGGGGCCGGATGAGGCCGTCCGGCAGGTGCTAGCATCGCCGCGCCCGATGAGACCGTTCCGCAGGCTGGCACCGACCGCGCTTCGGTTCAGGTGCCGGCGGCCCTCGTTCCTGCGCGGCTGGCTACCGGCATCCCTGCTCCTCGCCGTCCTTCCCGCGTTCAGGGCGTCGTCTCAGGAACCCGGCGTCGAAGTGAGGCCAGCAGCTCCCCCGTCGCGCGTCGAGACGCCGGGCGCGCCGGCGACGCCTGCCGAGCCTGATCCGGGCCTCGTTCGCGCCGACAGCGTCGTCGTGACCGCCACCCGGAGCGAACGCTCCGCCGCGGACGTCCCGGTGAGCGTCACCGTCGTTCCCCGCGCGGAGATCGGGAACGCGCCGGCCCGGACGCTCGACGATGCCCTCCGGAACGTGGTCGGCCTGAACCTCCCGCTCGGGAGCAGCAACACGATCCAGCCGACGACGAACCACGTCTCGATGCGAGGCCTGGGCGGTGACCGGGCTCTCGTCCTGCTGGACGGGGTGCCGCTGAACGACGCGGTCAACGGGTACGTCCCGTGGAACAAGGCGCCGCTCGGGACCGTCGAGAGGGTCGAGGTCGTCCGCGGGTCGGCCGCGAGCCTCTTCGGCAACTACGCCATGGGCGGCACGGTGAGCATCTTCTCGCGCCCGCTCGACGGGAGCCGCCTCGAGGCGGACGCGTCGTATGGCACCTTCGACACGCGCCGCCTGAGCGCGTCGGTGACGGAGAGCCTCGGGGCGGGCGTGAACGCGGGCGTCTTCCTCGACGCGGAGGACACCGACGGCTACACGCGGGCCGTTCCCGAGGAGCGCGGGTCGATCGACGCGCCGAGCTGGTCGAGGAGCCTCAACCTCCAGGTCAAGGCCGAAGCGAAAGGCTCCTCCGGGTCGCGGTTCTTCGTGAAGGGAAATGCCCTCGACCACGGTCTCTCGCAAGGGACGAGGCTCGCGAAGACCCATCGCCGGATGTACGACGTGGCCGCAGGCGGAAAGCTCGGCCTGGGAGACGCCGAGGTCTCGGCCACGGTCTTCTACCAGGACGCCACGTACGACGTCGACAACACGCAGCTCGTCCCGGGCTCGGGCCGGGATGCGGAGTACCTCGCCAACCTGGCCGAGAACCCCGGCCAGGACCTGGGTGGCTCCATGCAGTGGTCGCGGGGCCTGAACGGGAAGCTGACCTTCCTCACATTCGGCCTCGACGTGCACCGGGCCTCCTCGAACGACAGCGTCGTCAGCTTCGACCGGTTCGGGAAACAGACGGGGAAGAGGACGAACGAAGGGCACCAGACCTTCGCGGGACTGTTCGGAGAGGCGAGCCTGGTTCCCGCGCCCCGCCTTGAAGTCCTGGCGAGCGCGCGCCTCGATTTCTGGCGGAACGCCGGTGGCCGGGAGGAAACGAGCGCGACGGGCGTGAAGACGTACGAGGACCAGAGCACGACCCGCCTGAACCCGCGTCTCTCGATCCGGTACGAGCTCCAGTACGGTCTCGCGCTTCGCGGCTCCGTCTACCGCGGCTTTCGCGCGCCCACTCTCAAGGAGCTCTACCGCGGCGCCGTCACCAAGACGACGGTGGTCCTCTCGAACCCGGCGCTCGGCCCGGAGACTCTCGTCGGCGGCGACCTGGGGGCGGACTTCTCCGCGAAGGGGTTCCGAGGGGAGCTGAACGTCTTTCTGAACGAGATCGACGGCCTCATCGCCCGGGAGACGATGAGCCTGAAGCCCGCCCTCGTCGTGCAGCCCCGCAACCTCGGCGCGGCCCGAAGCCGGGGCGTCGAGGTGATGGGCACCCT
>JACRCS010000487.1 GCA_016218905.1 Deltaproteobacteria bacterium | reverse complement strand
TGACTCCGGCCTCTTTTCCGTCACCCCGGCACGGATTGCCGGGGTCCAGGGCCCAGGAGGGTCCATCCATGGCGCACTGGATTCCGGCGTCCATGCCGGAATGACGAAGAAGGGGAGACCCGGTCGCCAGTCACTTGGAAGCTTCGGTACGCCGCCGTGCGGCCGATTGGCAGAAACTGACTCCGGCCCCCTCCCTCCGTCACCCCGGCACGGATGCCGGGGTCCAGTCGCCCAGGAGGGGCCTCCGTGGCGCCCTGGATTCCGGCTGTTGCCCCCACGACCGGGGTATCCCGGAAGCGCATGGATGCGCGAGACGGGGCCCGTGCCGGAATGACGAAGAAAGCCGAGGCGCAGTGATCAGTCACTTGGAAGTCGTCACGCAAGAACCACAGGCTGAACCGGAGTTCCGAAGAAGGCCCGGCTGAGTGTCACCTCAGCCGGGCCCGCCCCCCCGGATGGGCCGCTCTTCCGATCGGCCCCTACGGCTTACCAGAAGACGTTCAACTCCCAAATCCCCGCTTCCCTCCGCACGCGCGAGCGGCGGGGCAGACGCTGGCCCGAGGCGGGCGCAGGCGCGCGTTCGCGCCCCCATCGACCCGGCGAGGCGAACGAAACGTACGAAACTGCTTTAGGGGACTACGGCGGTGGACGCGGTCTCGGAGAGACGCGGGAAGGCCTATGCGAGGTAGACCGGTTGCGCGGATGGATGGTCATGTCGAGCCCCCCCTGTGACGAAGCACCTGCCGCAGACGCTCGAACCTTGCGCGACCGGATGATCGGGCGCGGCTCGCGGTCCTTCCCCCCCCAGGGGACGGCATTTCGGGGTCCCTCAAAGCAACGTGCGTGCCATGGATTCGCGCCTTCTCCCAAGTGCCCTTCGATACAGGAGAAACCACATTTCGTGGTCTCAAAGCCGACTGTCTTTGTATATCATTCGGTTCCACTTATTGCGCAGAAGTCGGCAATTCCTTTACCCAGTAGTCGGCCTGCGCACAGGCCCGCAACTTTTGCCGCGCCGTCGGCGCCGCGGGGGCCGTCGCCTCTGAGAGCGGCCTCCAGGACGGCGCCCGATGGGTCCTGCGGCCCAGTTCGTGGTCTGGAGACCACTCCCACAGTGGGGAACCGAGGTGGTGGGCTGGAGCCCCGTCCCCGGTCGCAATCGCGATCTTTGCCGGCTGCACACCCGGCGCCGCCGTGGTAGAACTTGTCCTCCGGACGTTTCACGGCTCAACAGGGAAGCGATGGAAGAGCGCGATACCGGGCCGAGGGAAACCTGGGCCCTCTGCCGGGTCCCGAAGGCGGATATCTGCTATTTTCGCTACACGCTCGAGGCGTACGAAGGCCTCTGCGTCGCAACCACGATGCCCGGCGCGGGAGGCGTGGTCCGCCTGCTCACGTCGGCGGAGCTCCGTCCGGCCCTCGAGGCCTGCCTGGAGGCGCTCGCGGGAGAGCTCGAGCTCGAGGTGCTGGAGTGGCGGGAAGGCCCGCCGGGCGCGGCAAACGCCGCGGCCCAGTAGGAGGGAAGGGACATGGAAAGAGCCAGAGCCCACGTAATCGTCGCCGGGATCGTCCAAGGCGTCTGGTTCCGCGGCAGCACGCGGGACGTGGCGGCCAACCTGGGCCTCTCGGGCTGGGTGAAGAACCTCCCGACGGGCGAGGTGGAGGCCGTGTTCGAAGGTCCCAAGCAAGCCGTAGAACAGGCCCTCGCCTTCTGCCGCAAGGGCCCACCGGGGGCGAGGGTGACGCGCTGCGACGTCGAGTGGGAGTCCCCCCGCGGGGAGACCCCGCCCTTCGAGATCCGGCACTACTGATGCCGAGCGCCTTCCTCATCGGCGCGCCGCACTCGGGCGCGGGAAAGACGACGGTCACCCTCGGGATCATGGCCGCGCTGAAGAAGCGGGGGCTCGCCGTCCGCGGCTTCAAGGTGGGGCCCGACTACATCGACCCCTCCCACCACGCGCGCCTCCTCGGCTTTCCCTCCCAGAACCTCGACACGTGGATGCTCTCGCCCGAGGCGAACCGGCGGATCTTCGCGTCCTCGCTCGCCGGAGCGGACGTGGGAGTGGTGGAGGGGGTGATGGGCCTCTACGACGGCGTCGATGGCGTCCGCCCGGACGGCTCGAGCGCGGACCTCGCCCGTCAGCTCGACCTGCCCGTGGTCCTGGTGGTCGATGCCCGCTCCATGGCCCGAAGCGCCGCCGCCCTGGTGCTCGGCTTCGCCCGGTTCGAGCCGGCGCTCAGACTCGCCGGCGTGATCTGGAACCGGGTCGGGAGCGCCTCCCACCGCAGGATCCTCGACGAGGCGCTCGCCGCCGCCGCCCTACCGGCCTCCCTGGGAGCCGTCCCGCGGGAGGCCTCTCTCTCGCTCCCGGAGCGTCACCTCGGCCTCGTCACGCCGGAGGACGCCGGGCTCGAGGAAGGGTTCTTCGACTCGCTGGCGGGGATGGCCGAGGAGCACCTGGACCTCGAGGCGCTCCTCCGACTCACCGCGGTACCCGCTCCCGCCGCTCCGGCGCCGCCCGCGCGGTCTCGACCCAAGTCGCGGATCGCCGTGCCCCGGGACGCCGCCTTCTGCTTCTACTACGACGAGAACCTCCGGACCCTCGAGGCGCTCGGAGCCGAGCTCGTGCCCTTCCGTCCGGTGGAGGGAGACGGCGTCCCTCCGGCGGTGGACGCGCTCTATCTCGGAGGCGGCTACCCCGAAGTCCACGCCGAGAGGCTGGCCGGAAACGAGGCGTTCCTCGCGGGGGTCCGGGCCCTCCACGCCGAAGGCAAGCCCCTCTACGGAGAGTGCGGCGGCTTCATGGTCCTCTGCCGGGCGCTGGAGGATCTCGAGGGCAGATCGTACCCCATGGCCGGAATCTTCCCGGCGGAAGCGAAGATGAACGGCCGGGCCTTCCGCCTCGGCTACCGCGAGATCCGAGCCGAAGGCCACCGCCTCCTCGCCGGAACCGTCGCCCGAGGCCACGAGTTCCACTACTCCCACATCACCGAGATGCCGCCGGACATCCCGAGGGTCTACGAGGTGCGAAACGCCCGGGGCGAAGACCTCCCCCGCGAGGGCTACGCCCAGGGAAGCGCCCTCGGAAGCTACGTCCACTTACACTTCGCCTCGAATCCGGAGTTTCCGCGGAGGCTGTTCGGGCTGTAAGGAGGCAGGCCGATAAACCTGGCGCTCTTCCGCCTTCCCGTGTCATTCCTGTGCCCGCTCCGCACGCTCCGTATGCTTTGACACCGCTTCGACGATGTCAGGCCATGCCCCGCCGTGCGGCTGGTCGTGACCCATGCCTTCGATCTTCATCAAGCGCGCGCCTTTGATCGCCCGGGAGAGATGCACCGCGGCTTCCATCGGCACGAGGGGATCGTCGGTGCCTTGGATGACGAGCGTGGGCGCGCGCACCGAGGCCAGCGCGTTCGTCCGATCGGTCTGCTCCCGCACGGCCCGCAGTTGGCGCGCCGTCCCGTCCGGAGAGAACGAGCGGTCGTAGGCTCTTCCCGAGATCCATCGCGTCCAAGCCTCATCGAACGGGAATCCCTTTCCCGCCATCGCTCGATTGAGGGTGACCATGTACTCGATGAAACCCTCCCTGTCTCGGGGCGCCGGCGTAAGAAGCAGTTCCAGGATGTCGGGGCTCGGGGGAGGGATGTCTCTACTGCCGGTGGTCGAGTACACGGCCGTGAGGGTCAGGACTCTGGCCGGATAGCGGATCGCCAGGGTTTGGGCAATCATGCCGCCCATCGAGGCGCCGCATAGGTGGGCGGCCGGAATCCCCAGGGCATCCAGAAGCCCGACCACGTCTGCGGCCATGTCCTCGACGGTATACGGAACGTCAGGGTGGGTCGAAAGACCGGCGTCACGGTTGTCGAAGCGAATGACGTAGTGTCCCTTCTCGGCCAAGCTCTTGCAGAGCTCCTCATCCCAACCGATCAATTGACCCGCCAAGCCTGAGATGAGAAGGAGAGGCCGATCGGAAGGGTTCCCTGTCGTTTCATATTCAATGCGAATGCCATTGGCAGCCGCGTTAGCCACGTGAACACCTCCCTCCCAGGATCTTCCTGAGAATCCAAGATCTTCCAAGACCCACTGAACCACCGGGACGTCCGCCGTCAACCCTCCCTTTCCTCAATCCGCATCTGCCGAAGATGCACGCCATCTGCTTGGACGCCTCTCGGGCTCCCAAGTCCGAAGAGGCCCTTTGTGCGCAGATGCTCCGAGCAGTGAGCGGAAGCAGGACCTTGGACCTGCACCACACCATCACGCTCTACGCCGTGCACCGGGCCCGGCGCTGGTGCGACGACGCCGAGGCGGATCACCTGTTGAGCAAGGCGGTTGCGTTCATGGGGGACAAGCAGGCAACCCCGATGACCTTTTCCAGGGTCGGGACGCCGCCGGGCGACTACGCCGCCTTCCGAGAGCTCTTCGAGGCCCACGACGCGACCTCGCTCGTCGAGCAGGTGTGCCCGATGCTCGAGACGGAGGACGGGCGGACAAACCTCGGGCGGTTCTTGGTCAAAGCGGTCTGCGACGG
>JACRCS010000516.1 GCA_016218905.1 Deltaproteobacteria bacterium | reverse complement strand
CGAGACCTGCCAGCCGCCGGTGCTCTGCCTCGACACGCGCGACGAGCTGATCCCGGAGTGACCGCAGCAGGGAGACGAGAGAGGTGAACGGCTGGCGTCCCGAGATCGACACCAGGCGGGCGCCGGTCTGATAGTCGTGCATCGGGACGATGACGTTGGACGGCTTGGGATCGGCCACCACCAGGCGGCGGCCCGTCCGGTCCCAGAAGTCCAGGTACCGGCTGAGCGCGCTCCAGGCGGCGTAGGGCCACACTCCGAGGAGCCGCTCCTCGTCCTGGGGCCGGCGCGCGAACCGGCGCAAGGCGTGATCCAGCGTCTCGCCCGTGATGAACTCCTCGGTCCACAGCCCGTGCTTCGCCCAGTACCCGCCGAAGTCCTCGACGAGGGAACCGCCCCCGCGGGCCTCGCCACAGACGACGAGCCAGTCGATCTCCTCCCGCACCTGCTCGTCGGACAGCTCACGGTTCAGGTTGATCGCCAGGTCGAACTGCTCGCGGACCCTCGTCTTCACGGCGACCCGGTAGACCGACTTGCCATGGTCCTCGCCGAGGAGCCGGATCCAGACGCCGCCCGGAAGGACGTCGGCGAGAGTCACGGTCGCCCGGTCGGCGAAGAGGAACCCGGCTTCCGCCAGGAGCGGCGTCGTCCTGATGGCCGCGAGAAGCCGCTTGCGGGTCTCGGCGTCCACGTCGTCGTCGAACGCGACCACGTCGTCCCAGCGGTACTCGAGGCTCGTCTCCGGGTCGACCGCGATCCGCGACGGCGCGCCCAGCCACTTCCGGAAGCCTTCGACGAGGCGAACGCGCGCGTCTGACGCGAGCGCCCGGACGTTCTCGGACGGCGCCAGCATCTCGAGCCGGGTGAGAATGGCCCGGAGCCTGCGGTAGTTGACCGGGTGTGCCCCGCCATACTCGGCCAGAAGCGACAGGAAGTCCCCCGCCGTCTGCAGGACGTCCTCGGTCGGATCGGCGTGCAGGCAGCGCGCCTCCGCCTCGGTGACGAAGATCTCGAACCGCTCGGGTGAGAGGCCTCGCTCGACGAGCACCTCGGTCGTCTCGGCGTCGAGCACGCGCACTCCGGCGTCGAGGAAGCGGTTCAGGGTCTGCCGGAATCTCAGGGGCGCTTCGGCGAGGGCCAGGAGCTGGAACGATCGGCGGACGACGGCGGCCGAGCGAAGGTCGGCGGCCCGGCCGAGGACGTACCGCACGGCCTCTGCGAGCGGGTAGTCGTCCCTCCCGAGCACCGTCTCGAGGAGACGCACCCCGACCAGGGCGTCTTCCGGGTCGGCGGCCGTCAGGAGAAGCGCGGCGCGGTGCAAGTCCATCAGGTCGAGGGTCTTCCTGCGCTGCAGCGCTTCGGCCGCCTCCCGGTCTCCCTCCGTCGCCTGGTAGGGCTCGACCCGCCGGTGCCACTCGAGGTCCGAGGGCGCCCGCCGTCGCCCATGACGCAGCTCGACATCGAGCGGCGCGAAGCCGACGAGCTGATCGTTCCCGAGCCAGAGCCTCGGCGTCGACAGGAGGAGGCCGAGATCGAGCGACCGCCCACCCGCGCGATAGATCGCCGAGCCGACCCGGACCTCGTCGTCGCCGGCTCGTTCCACCGAGAGCGAGGTGCCGATCGAGGCCAGTATCAGCTCCCTGCCGTTCACGCGCAGGTCCTGCGCCGTGACGCCCAGAGCCTGGAGCAGCCAGTTCGGGAACGTGACCTGCGTGCCGCCGACGGTGAACGTCGTGCGCCGGTACAGCAACCGGATCGCGTCGGCGAAATTCCGCTCGATGACCTTGCGCCGGAACGTCCCCTTTGGCGTCAGCTCGTCGTGCGCGGCGTCGAAGTCCCGATCGATCACGGCGAAATCGACGATGCGCTCGTACGGGGCCAGGAAGGAGTTGGCCGTGGCGACCAGCGAGCGGAAATGCGCCTTGAGCTCGTGGGGCGACAGCTTCCCGAGGTCCACTTCCTTGAACTGCGGGCTGGGATAGAGGAGCGCCGTGTTGTACGGCCGGTTGTCGCCAACGAGGAAGACGCGGCCCACCGACTCGAAGTCGCGGAAGAGGTTCTCGATCTTCTGGGGTGCGATCGTCTCGCCCTTGATGTTCTTGTAGATCTCCTTGACCCGATCGATGATTCGGACGAAGCCCTCCGCGTCCCTCTCGAAGAGGTCGCCGGTGTGGAACCAGCCGTCCTCGCCCAGCGCGGACTCCAGGCCGCTCTCGCCCAGGTAGCCCATCGTGACGTAGGGCCCGCGGACGACGAGCTCGCTGCCGTCGGCAAGGGCGATTTCGATGCCCGGCAGCGCCAGCCCCTGCGTGTCGTCCCTGTAGCGGCGGGGCGGCGTCATCGTGATGCCGCCCGTGGCCTCGGTCATGCCGAAGCCGCTCATCAGCTCCACCCCGTGGCGCTGGAAGAAGCGGAAGATCTCGGGGTCCAGGTAGCCCGCGGCCGACACGCCCCACCGGAGGTGCTCGCCGACGACCCGGCGGACGGCAGCGGCGATGGCGGCGTCGTCGGCGGACTCCACGTCCACCTCCTGCCCGATGAGGTCGTAGAGCTGCATCCACTTCATCGGGACGCTGATGAAGATCGAGGCCTTGAGCTCGCGCATCTGCTGCGCCAGCGTCTCGATCGCCGCGCTCTGCGCGAAACCATACGTCGCGCCCCAGAAGACCGACCCCTGCAGCTCCAGGAAGCGCCCGAACGTGTGAAAGAGGGGGAGGTACGCGAGGAAGACGTCCCCTTCGCCGATCTCGGGCAGGGCCAGCGCGCGGGCGAAGCGCTTGAAGACCATGTTCCGGTGAGAGAAGCAGATGCCCTTCGGCATCCCGGTCGTCCCCGAGGTGTACATCACCGTCGCGAGGTCGTCGATCCGCACCGCGTCCCGTCGAGCGTGGAACGCCTCGGCCGTCACCTCGGCCGCACGCCCCAGCACGTGCTCGAAGGGCACGACGCCGCGCGCCCCGATGGCGTCGTGGTCGAGCACGACGATGTTCGTGAGCCCCGGGAGGGCGTCACGACACTTCAGGACTTTCTGGAGCTGCTCGCGCGAGGACACGATCGCCGTTCCGGCCCGCGCGT
>JACRCS010000482.1 GCA_016218905.1 Deltaproteobacteria bacterium | reverse complement strand
GGTAGAAGTACCCCCTCGTCAACCAGAAGCTCGTCTGCTCGTTGTCCCCGAACTGGCGCCCGAACTCTCCGCCGATCTGGTTGAGCCCCTTTCCATGGAGGCTCCCCAGCGCAGTAAAGCGGTGGCCCCTCCCGCCGTGTTCGCGCCTGTCCGTCCTCAGATACCGCAGACCGACTTCCACGGGTTGGCTGAGAGTCCTGACGAAGTCTCCGCCCCACTGCGTCAGCTTGTCGGGCAGTTTCCGCTGCAGGCTGAGCACGCCCGAGTTGAAGACGCCCCGTTCCAGAAACCCGTCCAAATCGAAGTGCCGGTAGAGCAGGCCGATCCGGTACGGGTCGACGAGCACGCGGGCATCGTAGGAGTGCTCCTGCCAGATATCGGTGCGAAGGTTGCGCGCGGAGTACCCGGTGATCGAAACGGGAGCGGGCGGACGGATCGACGAATCGATGGCGACGACCTCGACCTGCTCGTCGCCGTCGTCTCGGATCGTCTGATAGGAGAGTCCGACGGAATACAGGGACTTGTAGTGGTGTTCGACCCGTCCGCCCCAGGCACGATCTCCTGCCGCGCCGCGGACGGACTCCAGCGCGACGGGCAGCCCGGCCCACGTCTCAACCGCAAAGTAGGGGGTAAGATCCGAGCCGACCCGCAGGCCGTCGAGGGAGAGGTTCGAAGTGCCGCTGAAGACGTTCTGCCGCCCGAGGCGGGCGAACGCGTTGTACGAGGATCGATAGTACTCCAGGTAGCCGTACAGGATCTCGCCGGCGGCGCGCTCGTCCATCCAGTCTGCAGGCCCCGCCTGCTCGCCGAAGTTGAACCTCCCCCACCCGTAACCGTGAAAGGAGAAGCCGTCTCCGCTGAGGGTTCCGAGGTCGGCCTGGAGGTACTCGTATCCCGGCAGGAGCAGTTTGTCGTCCTGGCGGCCTTCCATGATGCGCAGAAGGGAGTCGGACACAACCGAAATAGCGGCGTCGGACGGTTGCGCGGTCGGGAACAACAGGCAGAGCGCAAGCGCCGGCAAGGCGGCCCTGCGGAAACGCGCCAGTTCTTTGCTTCTCATGCCGGCCTCCTGTAGCACGCGAGGACTACAGCCTCTCACGAGCGGCCCAATCGCCGCGGAATACTCAGGGCTTGTGCAGGGACTTCAGATACTCGTAAATCGTCTCGGCTTCGGGTTCTTTGAGATTCGTAGGGGGCATCTTGATCTTGTACCTCTCGATGTACGCCTTGATCTCGGGATCGTCGTAGTGCTGCTCGGGATGCTGGATGAAGGAGATGATCCACTCCCTGCTCCTGCGAGCCGTCACGTCCTTGAGATCCGGCGCCTTCAAGTCCTTCCCGATCTCGTGGCATTGGGTGCATCCCTTCTTCTCGAAGAGCGCCTTGCCGTTCGCGGCTTCCGCCGAGACCACCGGCGCCGCCATCGCCAGCGCGCAGACCGCAGCCACGGCACAGACGAATTCCCTCACCGCGAATCTCCTGCGAGCGGCGCTGACCGGACGTTCTCGCGGCAGCCGCCCGGAACGGGATTGGGCCTTGCCGCTGCGAAGCCTTCCTCAAATCTGGAGAACGTCAAGTTCGGACTCGACACCGGCGGCTCCGGCCCGTCCGGCGCGCTGCCCTGGTCCATCCTTTGGCGCGGCGCGCGGGCACAAGCCTCGTTGACCCCGTCCGCTACGATCGCGTACAGTAAGTTCCCGATGTTTTCCTTGGAAAGGAGCCCCTCATGGACCCAGCCGCAGGGAGGCAGGAGGGCGCCGGCCTGCTTCGGTTCTTCGGCCTGGAGACCGGCGAGAAGGCCCTGACGGTACTGTGCTGGACGATTCCCTACCTCGCGCTTCTCGCCCTCGGCTTCGCCGGTCTCTCGTATCTCGTGCAGCTCATTACTCCTCTGCCCGTATGGGTATACGTGGTAGCGTCGGCATTGGGGCTGCTCTATTTCTTTCTCTTCCTGGCCAGGATGCGGCAGATGGGCAGTGAAGCCCAGGCGCGAAGCGAGGCGGAGGAGGCCGAGAAGCCGTAATGGACATACGGGAAGAGTTGAACATCCTCATCCGCTCTCGCCAGCCGCTCATCTCGTTCGTGACGGGAGAGGAAGAGCGCGGGCGAGAGCTCATCGAGGCGGTGGCTCAGGAACTCAACCACCGGGAGATCTACTTCTGGAACGCGATGACGGGTTTCCGGAAGGTGGGCGGAGGATCGGGGGCCCTCGAGGAAGGCCGGATGGACCCGCTCACGGCGCTGCAGCGGATCGACAGCCACCGGGGCGACGCCATCTTCGTGGTGGAAGACTTCCACCCCTATTTCGAAGAGCCGGTCATCGTGCGGATGCTCCGCAACCTGCTCTACTCCCTCCGCGCCTCCCGGAAGACGATCATTCTCCTCTCGCCCTTCTTCAAGCTTCCTCCGGAGGTGCGCGACGACGTTCCGCAGGTCTTTCTCCCCTTGCCCGACTACGGCGCGCTCGAGGCACTCCTGCAGGAGATCTGCGAGGCGCGCAACGTCAAGGCGGACCTGTCGCGGGAAGCGCAGGAGAAGCTGGTGAAGTCCGCCCTCGGCCTCACCGAGAACCAGGCCCGCGGAGTCTTCGTCAAATCCATTCTGAAGCATCAGGTGCTCGATCAGTCTGCGATCCCGCTCGTCCTCTCCGAGAAGCAGAAGATCATCCGCAAGGACGAGGTCCTGGAGTTCTTCCCCGCCCGGGAGAAGATCTCGGACATCGGCGGCCTCGATAATCTGAAGGAGTGGCTAAAGAAGCGAGACAAGGCCTTCAGCGAGCGCGCCAAGGAGTATGGCCTGCCGAACCCCAAGGGGATCCTCATCATCGGGGTCCAGGGCACCGGAAAGAGCCTCACCGCCAAGGCCACGTCGGCCCTGTGGCGACTTCCCCTCCTGCGAATGGACATGGGCAAGGTGTTCGGGAGCCTCGTCGGCGAGTCCGAGGAGCGGATGCGGAAGGCCCTGCTGCTGGCTGAGACCATCAGTCCCTGCATCTTATGGATCGACGAGATCGAGAAGGCGTTCTCACAGGCCGTTTCGGCCGGGGATTCGGGGACCTCGGCCCGCGTGTTCGGCACGTTCCTGACGTGGCTCCAGGAGAAGGAGAAGCCCGTCTTCGTGCTCGCGACCGGCAACGACATTGCGAACCTGCCGCCCGAGTTGATGCGCAAGGGCCGGTTCGACGAGATCTTCTTCGTGGATCTGCCGACCTACGACGAACGCAACGAGATCTTCCGCGTCCACCTTTCCAAGGTTCGGCCCGTGATCCGCAACTACGACGTCCCCCTCCTGGCTCAGCAGACCCAGGGCTTCAGCGGCGCGGAAATCGAACAGGCTATCGTGAACGCGATGTACAACGCCTTCGACGACGGCGAGCGTGAGTTCACCACCGAAGACATCGTTCTGGGCGTCCGCGAGGTGATCCCCATCTCCAAGCTCATGTCGGAGCGGATCGAGAAGCTGCGCGACTGGGCCGCGGAGAGAACCCGAAGAGCGAACAAGGACGGCAGTATGGCGGCAGACGAGCAACTAGCGGTTAGCAATTAGCAATTAGCGATTAGCGATTAGCGATTAAGAGTTAGATCCCGAAAGACTGAACTCCTAACAGCTAATAGCCAACAGCTAACAGCTGCTTCTTAAGGAGCTTTCATGTCCCATTTCTCCCGCGTCAAGACGAAGATCGTGGAACTGCTCTACCTCAAGCGTGCTCTCCAGGATCTGAACCTCCAGTTCGAAGAGGGAAAGGTCAAGATCCGGGGTTACATGGGCCGGAAGGTGGCGGTAGACCTCCGCATCCGGACGCCGGAGGGTTACGACGTGGGCTTCGTGAAGTCCGGCGACACCTACGAAGTCGTGGCCGACTGGGAGATGGTGAAGACCTTCTCACAGGAGACCTTCATCAAGGAGATCACCCGCCGCTACGCCTACGAAGTGGTGAAGGACCAGCTCCAGATCCAGGATTACCGGATCGTGGAGGAGAACCGCCAGGGTCAGACGGTGAGCCTTACGATGAGGAGGAGCTAGCGGTGGAGGAGGTCAAGGTCACGATCGACGAAGAGGGCAACGTCAAGCTGACGGTCTTCGGTACTCCGGGACCGAGGTGCCTCGAGGTGACGAAGAAGTTGGAGGAACTGCTGGGCGGCGACGTCACCCGGGAGCTCACCTCCCAATACTACCAGACGGATGTCGTCAAGGAGCACCAGAAGGTGAAGGACAAGGCCTAAGGCCGGCGGTGACGGTTGGCGGAGCTCACAGTTGATCTCGGCAACTACAACACGATCCTGACCTTCCGGGATCTGGGAGAGGGCGCGAGCGGGCTCCTGAAGGGAGTCGCTCGCGAGGTACAGGAGTGTCCAGGCGTCCTCTTCGTCCCGTCCCTCATCCACATGGGAGACGGGCCACTGTTGGGTGAGGAGGTCCTCTGGAGCGGCCTCTACGAGGAGGAAGGCACCTTCCGCGACCTCAAGGACCACGTGCTCCACCCGGCGCCCGTCTCCCGCTCGATCCGAGGTCGGCGCATCAGCCATAAGGCCGCGGCCGCAGCCTTCCTCGCCCACCTCGTCGAACGGGTTCGGGCCGAGTTGGGCCAGCGCCTGGACGTCGTCCTGCTCTTCCCCAACGTGGGCGCCGAGGCCTACCGGGAGTGGCTCCGGTCGGTGGACTTCGGCTCCGCGGCTTCGGTGACCCTCGTCGACGAGGATACCGCCGTCGCACTCGGCTATGGAGTCAATCTCTTCGTCGATGACCTCGTCATGGTCTTCGATTTCGGGTTCTCCTCGATCCGAGCGCGGGTCGTGCAATTCCACTGGCTCGGCCGCGAGGCCTACGCTCCTCCCGTCATCAAGGCTGCCGCGAGCCTCCCCGTCGGGACGGCGGATCTGAAGCAGAAGATCCTGCGGGAACTCCACACCGACGCCTCCGATGAGCAGCTGCCCTCGTTCTACTGGAAGAAGTTCGCCCTCCACGCCGACGGCGAGACCCTGAGCGACGAACGGTTCCAGGAACTGCTCGAGCGGGAAAACCTCGCCGCCTATGTCCAGCGCGTGATCGAACGCGCGCACGAGGAGGCTTCGCTGGGCGGCGTAAAGCCGCAGGACATCCGAAGGGTCCTGCTGGTCGGCGGCGGGACCCGCATCCCGCTGGTGCGGCGAATCCTGGCGGAGAACTACGGCGAACGCGTCCTCGGGCACCTTCCGGAGCTGGCGGCGGGACGGGGCGGAGTCGCCTTTCTCGCGGACAGCCCGGTGGACGACATGGTCCACCAGACCTACTCGATGCAGGTGCGTGACCCGATCACGGGCGAGTACAGCTATCCCGTCGTCGTCGAGAGGTTCACCCGCTATCCGACGCGGAGTCCTACCGCACGCTACATCGTCAACACCTACTACGAGGGGCAGTATGAGCTCCACCTGAAGCTCTTCCGGACGGTCAATCCCGGCGAGAGCGGCCAGAGCCGAGAGATTCTCTTCGGCGAAGACGGGAAGATGAGCTTCGTGGCGAGCCGGACCGAGGAAGTGCACGAGCCCCTCGGCACCGGACCGGTGGTGATTCCCGTTCATCCGCCGGGACGGGTCGGCGAGCGGCGGTTCCTCCTCGAATTCGGGGTCGATAATCAGAAACGCTTGCTCGTGACCGCCAAGGACCTGCGCGAGGAGAAGGTGCTATGGCAGGAGAAGCCTCTGATCGATCTCCAGTGACCGCCGAGGAGTGCGCCGAGCGGTTGCACCTCGCCCGCCGAATCGAGATGGTCAAGTTGGCGGTCGGCGTCCCCGCGCTCTTGCTTTCCCTGTTCGGAACCGTCCTCGCCTTCCGCCTCCGCCACCGCTCCCTCGCCGACCCCGTCTTCTGGTTCACGCTCGCCGGCGTGCTTGCCGTCTTCGCCGCCTACTTCGGGCACATCGCCTGGACGCTGAGGAGATTGCGGCGTTCCGGAAAGCCCTGCTGAAGAGCGGGAGGGGGTGTTTTCGGGATCGTACTCGTTGGGAGGGGGTCCGCGTCAGCCTGCAAACCGTTGGAAGCTCAGGAAGAGCTCGACAGTGTACCTCGTCATGAGGTCCAGCGCCCACGGAAGGCTGAAGAGGAAGACGATGATGACGGCGAGAAACTTCGGGACGAAGGAGAGGGTCTGCTCCTGGATCTGCGTCACCGCCTGGAACACGCTGATCAGGACCCCCACGATCAACGAGGTGAGGAGGACCGGAGCCGACAGCAGCACGGTGATTTCCAAGGCGCGCCGCGCGATGGCGATGACGTCTTCCGGGGTCATCCGAGAAAGCTCCTCGCCAGGCTTCCCACCACCAGGTGCCAGCCGTCGATGAGTACGAAGAACACGAGCTTGAACGGCAGGCTCACCATCATGGGCGGGAGCATGAACATCCCCATGCTCATGAGCACGCTGGCGACGACGATATCGATGATGATGAAGGGAATGTAGACGAGAAAACCGATCGAAAAGGCGGTCCGGAGCTCACTGATGATAAAGGCGGGAACGAGCGCCCCGAGCTGCACCTCTTGGGGAGACCGCGGACGTACCCCTCTAGAGAGTCGGACGAAGAGCGCGATGTCCTTCTCGCGGGTGTGCGCGAGCAGGAACCTCTGAACGGGGGGGCGAGCCTGCTCGAGCGCCTGGGCCTGCGTGATCTGGCCGTCGAGATAGGGTCGTAGCGCGCTCCCGTACACCGCGTTCCACGTCGGCGTCATGATGAAGAACGTGAGGAAGAGCGCGAGTCCCACCATGACCTGGTTCGGAGGCATCGCCTGAGTCCCCAAGGCGTTGCGCAGGAACGAGAGCACCACCACGATGCGCGTGAAGGAAGTCAAGAGGAGCAGGATCGCCGGCGCGAGCGTGAGTACGGTAAGCAGGAACACGATCTGGAGCGTCAGGGCCACGTCCTGTGGGCCCCTGGCGCGCTCCAGCCCGAAGCGAAGAGCCGGGATCACGGCCTCCTCGGCGAAGGCCGCGGACCCGTAGAAGACGGAGCCCGCGGCGACCGCGAGGACCCGTAGCCTCAAGGTTCCTCGCCTGCCCTTCGGCGCCGGCGGAGCGCGGCGAGCCGCTCCTCGGGGGTCGGCTCAGGCCCGCCGCGGTGCGCGAGAGGTGCCGTCGACTCTTCCTGGGGACCCTCGGCGCCCTCCTCTCCCGACTCCAGGTCGAGCTGCCGGTGAAGCTCGGCCTCGAAGGGCGTCTCCCGGACGCCGTAGAGGTCGTTGAGCCTTCGGACGGCCTCGGGATCCCGGATCTCGGCGATGAGGTGCACGCCGCCCTCTCCTTGCGCGAGGAGGAGCGGCAGGCCACCGACCTCTACCAGTACCAAGGCCTGTCGAGGCCCGAGGGCACGGGAGGCGAGAACCTGAATGCCGCGCCCCTTCGCCGTCCCGAAGGAGCGCCTGCCGGAGAAGATCCGAAAGAGCCACACGGCGCCCGCGACCAGCGCAAGGACGAGGAGCAGGGCCGAGAGCACCGAGAAGATGCCGGGGCCGGAGTCCGTCGTGGGAGGAGGTTCTCGATCGTCCTGGGAGAGGTAGCCGCCGGGCGCCGGTGCCGGAGCCGGCGCCGCGGCCGGCGAGGGGGCGGGCTGGGGAGCGGCGGCCGGAGCCGGCGGGGACTCCTGAGGGGGTGCCGGAGTCTCGGCCGGGAGAGCCTTCTCGGCCGGCTCCGGCCGCTCCGGTGCGGGGACCGAGCGCTCGGGAGCGGCGCGGGAGGGCGCTTCCGCTTGGGCCCGGAGGCTGCGGCGTTTCACCCACCCTTCGCCCTGGGGGCTACGGATGCGGACCCAACCGTCACGCTCCTCGAGGGTCTCCACCTCGACTCGCGGCCCCAGGTGTCCCACCCGCTTGGCCCGCGGGCCCGGGGCCGAGAGGAGCTGGACGCCGTCCTTCCAGTCGACGACGGCTCTGCCGGCCCACCCCGGCGACGCCGCGACGAAGAGGAGGAGCAGGCCGGCAACGGCCTGCCTCAACGCTCCCCCCCCACGATCTTGGTGACGCGGGCCCAGAGCTTGTCCTTGATGATGACGATCTCCGCTCGGGCGAAGACGTCGCCGTTGAGGGAAATGTCCATCGGCTCGCCCGAGAGTTTCGTCGTGACGACGAGGGAGCCGGATTCCAGCGCGAGGATGTCGCGGACCTTCATCCGTGTCCGGCCGATCTCGAGCGTCAGGTGAAAAGGGATGTCCCGCAGCAGCCCCCACTCCCGAACGGGGGTCGCAAACTCCGTGCGTTCCGCCTGGGCGAGGGCAGCTTCGGGCATGAGAACTCCTGGGCGATGTCTGTTACTGGACCACGAAATCGGTGAAGTAGACTTCCGTCACCTTGGCCTGACTGAGGAAGGAGTTGAGTCTCCGGATGATCTCGTTTCTCAGGGTCTCCTTGCCCTCGACGGTCGTGACCTCCGCAGCAGTCTTGCTGCACAGGAGCATGAGGACGGAGTCGCGAACCTTGGGCTTGACGCCTTCCAGCTGGTCGACGGCCGCGGGAGCTTCCACTTCGGCCTGGAGAACCAGCTTGAGGTAACGGGGTCTGCCGGGGTCGGCGAGGTTCACGGTGAAGGGCTCCATCGCGAACACCGGCCCCATGCCGGAGTGGACCGAGGCTTCGGCCCCGCCCTTCGGGTCCTTCTCCCCTCCCGCGTTCTCCTTTGCGCCGTGCTTTTCCTCTGCTCTGACTTCCTTCTTCTCGCCGTGCTCTTCCTTCTTCTCTTCCGCCTTCTCCGAAGACTTGCCTCCCGAAAAGGCCCGAAAGGCGAAGAACCCGCCTCCGGCGAGGAGAAGCACGAGCACCCCCGCCGCAATGAGAATGATCGGTTTCTTCTTCATGGGCGTCCTTCCTTTACCACGGGTCGATTTTCCCAGACAAGCGGAGAGGGGGCGGATGGCTCCGTCCCCTCTCTCATCGCCCCCGGTGGCGGAAACTTTATCGTTTGAGAGCGAGCAGATCCTGCAGCATCTCGTCGCTCGTCGTGATGATGCGGGAGTTCGCCTGGAACCCGCGCTGAACGACGATCATGTCCGTGAACTCCTGCGTGAGGTCGACGTTCGACATCTCGAGAAAGCCCGAAGCGATGCTGCCCGTTCCGCCGGTCCCCGCGACCCGTGGGGGAAAGCCGGACCCCGACGTGGGTGACTCCGCAAACTTGCCGCTCCCTATCGCCAGCAGGCCCTCGGGGTTCGGCACCACGCCCAGGGCGATCCGCGCAAGCTCTTCGGTCGTGCCGTTCTCGAAGATTCCGAGGATGGTGCCGTCCTCCGCGACCGTCAGCGTCTGGATGGAGGCTCCGCCGGGCGCGGTGCTCGTGAAGGTGAAGTAATCGCCCGTGTTGGGACCCGCGCCTGCCTGGAGGAACCGAGGGGAGAGGACTTCCGCGGTGGCGTCCGTCCCGTTCAACGTCGCTGTCACCGGAGTCCCGCTGAGCGCGTTGATCGCGTCGACCACCTCCTGATACGTGCTCGTGACGAAACCGTCGGCGTCGGTGCCCAGGTTGACGGTGATGGTCGTGCCGTCGAAGGTCACTCCCAGGCTCTGGTTCTTGCCCCGATTCACGAACTCGACCTTGAGGTCGTTGCCCCCCGCTCCGTAATCGTTGGCCACGATGTCGATGGAGTTCCCCACGCCGTATTCGATGTTCAGCGAGGCCTGCTCAGCCGTTCCGCCGTTCACGACGAACGAGCCGAGCTTCACGTTCTCGAACGTCTCCCCCACGTGCGTGGTGGCGAGGCCGGTCGCCTCGTTGATGAGGACTCCGCTCTTCTCGCCCACGACCCGGTACTCGCCCGTGGTCGCGTCCACCACCTCTACGCGCCACTCGTCTGAGATCGTGCTGTTGCCCGTGGTGATCGTCCCCATGGTCGCGTCGCCACGGTTCGGGCCAGCCACGGCGGGGGTGACCGAGGAGCGCACGTTCGTGATCGTCCCGTCGCTGCGCCGGTCGAGGTTGATCCAGCTCATCTCGTCGGTGGAGGGATCCACGACCCCGTCCTGATTCGTGTCGACCCAACCATAGATCAGGTCGCCGCTGTCCGTGACCAGCTGATTCTCGTTGTCGACTCCGAATACGCCCGAGCGGGTGTAGAAGAAGCTATCCCCCTGTCCCACGATAAAGAAACCGCTGCCCTGGATGGCCAGATCGAGCGCGTTTCCGGTCGTCTGGAGCGGCCCCTGGCTGAAGTTGCGCGAGACGCTCGACACCGTCATGCCGAGACCGATCTGAGTCGGGTTCTGCCCCCCGGACGTGGCCCCGCCCTCCCGTCCGCCTGAGATCGTCTGGCTGAGGGTATCGGTGAAGCTCACCCGGCTCGCCTTGAACCCCACCGTGTTGACGTTCGCGATGTTGTTGCCGAGCACGTCCATCGACTGCTGGTGGTTTCGAAGGCCGGAAATCCCCGAGTAGAAAGAGCGCAGCATGTTGACCTCCCTGCCGTTACGGCGCGTCGGCTATCGAAAGGACATTGGAGAAAGGAACGATGGTCCCGTCCTCCAGGCCGAGTAGCAGCTCTCCTGAGGATCCGAATTGCACCTGGGTGACCTCGCCGGAGACGGGAATCGTCTCTCCATCGTCGCCTACCGTGAGAGCGGCGACGGTCGTGCCCAGAAGGGAGGCCGCGTTCGTCTGGCTGTAGAGCTCGAGCTGGGAGGAGAGCACGGCCATTGAGTCGTTGATCGCCACGAGCTGCTCCACGGAGGAGAACGCTGCCGTCTGGGCGAGGAACTCCGAGTTGTCCATGGGGCTCAGAGGATCCTGGTAGATGAGCTGTGTGACAAAGAGGTTGAGGAACTCGTCGAAGTCCACCAAAGAGCTCGATGTGCCGGTACTCGACTGGGAGCTAAAATCGTCCGCCGGACGCGGAGGGGAATAGATTGGCGAAGTTTCCATCGTCCATCTCCTTCTTAGGACATGCTCAGACGCGCGTGTCGATGCCGCGGGCCATTCCGAGACCCGGCGGCGGAGTTCCCATCTGGGCCGCCTCGATCTGCCGCTCCGTCGGGCGGCGCGCGGGGCCCTTTCTCGCGCTCCTCCCCTCTGCCCCCCCGCGGCCCTGATCGTTCATGTCGACGAAGACCTCGACCAGGGGGATGCCCTTCGACTCCAGGGCCTGGCGCAAGAGCGGCGCCTCCGATACGAGTGCCTGCTGGGCCTGCGGCGTCTCGACCCGGAAGTGAGCGGCTAGGCCCTCCTCGCTGCGGGCGAGCACCAACTGGACCTTACCGAGGCTCGCCGGTTCCAGGTGGACCGTCAACTTGTCCCCCTCCCGCGAGAGGGAGAGCCGAACACCCCGCACCACCTGCTCGGCCGGCGGCAGGGACGGGGTAGCGTACGGATGAGGCCTCGCCGTCGCGACCGCCTCCGGCCCGGTTGGGGACGGGGACGGCGGAGCCGCGGCGACGGCAGGCGCTGCCGGCGAGCGCAGCGCCGAATCCCCACTCGCCGGGAGAGAATCCGCCTCGCCGTTGCGGACGAGGGGCACCCCGGGCTCGATTGGCGCGGCCTGTCCCTCTTCGGGCGGGCCCTGGGGGAGCAGCGGGCCCGTGGAGAACGCCGTCCCGTCGCGGTCCGCCGCCTCCGCCGCTTCCTGTTGCGCCGGGAGCGGCACCTTCGGAGGGGAGGGGGCTGCCGTGTCGGGCTGGGCTCGGGATGCCGGAGCTGCCGTTTCGGAAGGCCTGCTCAGGTCGGTCGCCCCCCTTCCCCTCCGCAGCCAGAAGCCCCAAAGGCGTTCCGTGGTCGCCCGGTTCTTCAGGGCAGGTTTCTCCTCGGGGGCGCCCGCGTCCGCGCTCTCGACCGGGTTCGACTCGTACCGATCTCTCGTCTTCTCCGCCGGGGCGTTCTCCTGAGGGGCGCTCTCCTCCCGGGCGAGGACGTACGGGGCTCTCGACTCTATGGGAAGAGACTCGCTCTCGGCGCTCTTCGCCTCGGCGCTCTTCGTCTCGGCGTCCCTCGTCTCGGCGTTCGTCGTCCCCGCGCTACCGGTCTCGACGCGAAACTCCGCGCCGCCGTCGGCTGACTCCTCCGGCGGACGAGCTGCTTCCGACACGGGGCTCGCGGGCGCAGTCACAGCCGTTCCTGCGACGGGTCCCTCGCTCTCGCGAGCGACGACCGACGGCGTATCCGGTCGAGCCGCAGGTGCCGGTAGCGGGAGGTCGAAGGACGGATCGCTCGGCGGGCCGGCGGCGACATCCTCGGGCTGCGGCTCCTCAGCCGCGGCAGCCCCGGGCTCTGGAACCGACGTGGCCTCGGCGATCGGGAGGCTGGGCTCCCTTTCGGAAGGGCCGGGCTCCGGGAGGGGCTTCGGGGCTTCCGCCGGGGTCGGCGGGAGGAAGACCGCGACCGGCGGCTGGGGCAGCGCCTCCGCGGTGAGCGGCTGGAGAACGGCATCGGCTTCCGTGGTCTCGCCCGCTTTCTCGTCGTCTCGCTCCTCGGCCTCGGCCTGTTCGACGGCCTCCGGCACGGGCTGCGCTTCAGCGAGGATCGCGACCGCCGGCTGTCCCGGCGGGGACTGCGGCACCGCCGTTTCGACGGCAACGGCGGCCTCGAAGAACAGGCTGAACAAACCGTCGGGCGCCGTAGCGGGCGCCGCTTGGGTGCCCGTCGGCTGCCCGGTCGGCGCCGCTACCGCTGGGATCTCCATCTCATTTGCCTCCGGAACCCGTCCGTCCCTGTCCGAGTCGGCGGGTCAACGCCCGCACCCGGTCTTTGTCCATGGCGTCGAAGAGCTTCCCCACGGTTCTGCCGGGCAGTTTCTCGAGGATGGAGGCGGCCATCTCGTCATCCATCTTCTCCAAGGCCGTCGCCGCTTCCCGCGGCCGCATGGCGGCGTACACTTTGGCGACCTGCTCGATGCGTTGACTGTCTGCCTTGCTCTTCTCGGAGACGGCGGCCTCGACGTCGCGCTTGACCCCTTCGAGGCGGGCACGTTCATCGCGGAGCTCCTGCCGGGCAGCATCGAGGGCGCGTTTCAGCGCGGCGAGAGCCTCCCCTTCGCGGGCGAGCTCCCGACGCTTCTCCTCGACCTGCCGATCCAGCTCCTGCAAGAGGCGGGCCTTCGCGTCCACCTGCCCCTCCTTCGCGGGTGCAGCGGGCGCGGCAGGCTTCGGTGGCGGGGCTTGGGAGGATTCGGAAGGTGCGGCGGAGAAGAGAAGGGACAGGAGGAGGAGGGCTCGAGGGGGAAAGGAGCGGACCTCAGGGGCCATGGTTTTCCTCTTCCCGCGCCCGATGGCGCGATACGGCAATCTCGTCGATGGCTCGGGCCTCCCGGCCCGCTTCCGCTTGGCGCCAGGCGGTTTCCTGTCGGCCGCGGAGGTTCTCGAGCGCCTCCCGCGCCTGGTGGGCCGCCATGAGCGCGGCCGCGGTCCGATCCACCTCCGCCTGTGCCCCGGCGCGTTCGGCCCCGGCCCTCTGCAACTGCCGCCGCAGCCCGGCGACGTGGAGCGTGTGGAGGTAGAT
>JACRCS010000481.1 GCA_016218905.1 Deltaproteobacteria bacterium | reverse complement strand
GACGTGGCCGGCCGCGCGATGCAGCCGGACTTCGAGCCGATCCTGGAGCGCCAGATCCACCACCTCCTGAACGGCGCCGAGGGCGTGCTCCACATCGGCCAGCGCGACATCGTCTGGATGCGGATCTCGAAGAAGACCTTCGGCGCGGGGTTCAGCCTGAAGCACTTCGGCACGATCATCCACGCGAAGTTCCACAACGAGTTCGGGAAGATCCTCGACAAGGTCCAGGTGACCGTGTACACGGACCCGGCCAAGGTCTCCGAGCTCATGAAGGTGGCCCGCCAGACCTACAAGGAGCGCGAGGAGCGCCTCGGCTCCATGACGGACGAGAGCGTGGAGATCTTCTACTCCTGCACGCTCTGCCAGTCCTTCGCGCCGAACCACGTCTGCGTCATCAGCCCTGAGCGGCCGGGCCTGTGCGGCGCGTACAACTGGCTCGACGGCAAGGCGGCGTACGAGATCACCCCCACCGGGCCGAACCAGCCCATCAAGAAGGGTGACACGATCGACGAGCGCCTCGGCGTCTGGACGGGCGTCAACGACTTCACCTTCAAGAACTCCCAGGAGGCGATCGCCTCCTTCAGCGCCTACTCGCTGATGGTCGACCCCATGACCTCCTGCGGCTGCTTCGAGGCGATCGTGGTGCTCCTGCCCATGGCCAACGGCGTCATGGTGGTGGACCGCGACTTCGCGGGCATGACTCCCTGCGGGATGCCCTTCTCGACGCTCGCCGGCTCGGTCGGCGGCGGCGCCCAGACCCCGGGCTTCGTCGGCGTCTCGAAGTTCTACATCGGCTCGAGGAAGTTCATCTCGGCCGACGGCGGTGTGAAGCGCGTTGCCTGGCTGCCGAAGGCGCTCAAGGAGTCGATCAAGGACGTGCTCATCCGGCGCGGTCAGGAAGAGGGTTGCCCCGACCTCTACGACAAGATCGCCACCGAGGAGGACGCCACCACCGAGGAAGAGGTGATGGCGTTCATGGAGAAGGTGGGGCACCCCGCCCTCTCGATGGATCCCATGATGTAAGCCCACAGGGGGGAGGAGGCTTGCTCCTCCCCCGTCCGATTGCCATCCGTTCGAAGGACTCGCGCGCATTCGCGCTTAAGAGGAAAGGAGATTCGGACCATGGGACTCACCGGAATCCAGATCTACAAACTCCTGCCGCAGACCAACTGCAAGGACTGCGGTGAGCCCACCTGCCTGGCGTTCGCCATGAAGCTCGCGGCCGGCAAGGCTGAGCTCTCCAAGTGCCCCTACGTCTCGGACGAGGCCAAGGAGAAGCTGTCGGAGGCGAGCGCGCCCCCGATCCGCGACGTGGTGCTGGGCCAGGGCGCTGTCGCCCACAAGGTGGGCGGCGAGACCGTCAAGTACCGCCACGAGAAGACGTTCGTGAACCCCACCGGGATCGCGGTCGCCCTCGCGAACAACATGGACGCCTCGGCCGTAGATGCCCAGCTCAAGCTCCTGAACGAGGTGAAGTTCGAGCGCGTGGGCTTCACCCTCCAGCCCAACTACGCCTTCCTCTGGGACCAGAAGAAGGACCAGGGCTCCTTCCTGGAACTCGTCAAGAAAGCCGCCGGCGCCACCGAGAAGGGGCTCATCGTCTCCTCCGAGGACGCCGGGACCTTGAAGGCCGCGGCCGACGTGCTCAAGGGCAAGAAGTTCGCCCTCCACGGCGCCGGTGCCGACGAACTGGTGCAGCTCGCGAAAGACTACTCCTGCGCGATCGTCCTCAAGGGCGATAGCCTGGACGAGCTCGCTACGGCCGGCGAGAAGGCCGTCGCGGCAGGCCTGAAGGAAGTCCTCCTCGACACGGGGATGTTCAAGAGCCTGAGGGACACCCTCACGGCCAACATCGCCATCCGGCGCGCCGCCCTGGACAAGAAGTTCCGCGCGCTCGGCTTCCCGACCGTCGCGTTCCCCTGCGGCATGACGGACCACCTGGAGCTCCAGGCCACCTACGCCGCCATGCTCACGGACAAGTACGCGGGCGTCGTGGTCCTCGGGAGCCTCGACCCGGCCGCGGTCCTCCCGCTGGTCGTGAACCGGCTCAACATCTACACCGACCCGCAGCGGCCGATGACCATGGACCAGGGGATCTACCCCATCAACAACCCCGGCCCGAACAGCCCGGTCATCATCACCACGAACTTCGCGCTCACCTACTTCGTCGTCAGCGCCGAGGTGGAGGCGAGCCGGGTGCCCACGTGGCTCCTCATCATGGACACGGAAGGCATGAGCGTCCTCACGGCGTGGTCGGCGGGCAAGTTCGTCGCCGACGCGATGGCCCCCTTCGTGAAGAAGTCCGGCATCGCCGAGAAGGTCGGCCACAAGCGGATCATCATCCCCGGGTACGTGGCGCAGCTCTCCGGCGAGTTCCAGGAGGAGCTCGGCGAGGGCTACGAGGTCAACATCGGCACCCGCGAGGCCGCGGACATCCCGAAGTTCCTGAAGGACTACGTCGCCAAGAACGGCTGATATCGGCGCGGAGGCCGTTCGGAAGGGCGGCCTCCACGCACTGCGGTTAGAGGAGGAAGAGAGATGAAGATCTATACGATCGCCGAGAGCATCAACATCATGAGCAAGACGATCGGCCCCGCCATGCGCGAGATGGAGAAGGGGCCGATCCAGAAGATGGCCGAGGAGGAGCTCGCGGCCGGCGCCGACATGATCGACCTGAACCTCGGGCCCGCCCGGAAGGCCGGCGACGAGATGATGGCGTGGCTCGTCCAGACCGTCCAGGAAGTGAAGAAGGACGTCCGGCTCGCCCTCGACACGACGAACACGGTAGCGATTGAAGCGGGCCTAAAGGTCTGCAACCAGCGCGCGCTCATCAACTCCATCGATGCGAACCCCGCGAAGATGGGCGACCGCCTCGCCCTCGTGAAGCAGTACGACGCCGACTTCGTCGCGCTCACGATGTCGGAAGAGGGCATCCCGCGCGACGCCAACGAGCGGGCCGTCGCCCTGAGCACCATCATGGCGGCCGGCGACGAACTCGGGATCGACCACGCCCGCTACTGGGTCGACCCGATCGTGCTGCCCGTGTCCGTCGACATCAACCAGGTCAAGGCGTACATGGAGTTCCTGCCGATGGTGAAGGACATCGTGCCGGGCGCCACGAACACCTGCGGCCTCTCCAACGTCTCCAACGGCGCTCCGAACGAGCTCCGGCCCATCCTGAACCGCATCTACCTCATGATGCTCTACAACCTCGGGCAGGAGTCCGCGATCGTCGACGCGTACGACAAGGAAATGATGGCGCTCTGTCAGGGCAAGATGGAGAAGCAGTGCGCCTTCGTGAAGAAGCTCCAGGACGGCGAGAGCGTCACCCCGTCGAACGACGAGGAGAAGGTCCTCTGGAAGACCTACCGCGTCCTCTCCGGCGACGTCCTCTACTCCCACTCCTGGCTCCAGGACTAGAAGACTTTAGGAGGGGAGGCTTCGGCCTCCCCATTCCTATCGTGCTTCCCCACCCGAAGACCTACCCCCTGGCTGCCAAGCTCCGAGCGTTGCGGAAGATCCAGGACTTGAAGACCGAGCCGTGTTTTGGAGAGTCGCTCTACGAACAGATCTTCGCGCTCGCGCGCCCGTGGCTCCAAACCCGGGAGAACGAGGTGCATACCGAGATCTGTTACGCGTTTGCGGAGCGTCTCCTGTCGGAAGAGGGAGGTCAGCCGGACATCGTGGTCCCGGCAGTGCTCCTTCACGACATCGGGTGGATCCGAGTTCCTGAGCACCTGCAGATCACCGCGTTTGGACCGAAGATGACGAATCCGGGGCTTCGGGACCTACACGAGCAGCAAGGAGCCGAGATGGCCAAAGATATTTTGGCGGCGGTCGGCTATCCGGACGGGAAGGCCGAGATCGTCGGACTGATCGTGTCCCGACACGACTCCCGGCCGGACGCCGAGTCTCTGGAGGAGGCGATCGTCAAGGATGCGGACAAGCTCTCGCGCTACTCCCGTGAGTTCCTAGCCATCGATTCGCGACGCTTTGGCATCTCGCCGGCGGAGAACCTCTCGCGCCTGGAGGGCAGGATCGAGACCTGGTTCCTCACCCCAACGGCCAGGCGGCTTGCCCGCGCAGAGCTCGAGGCGCGAAGGCTGGAACTGGAGCGGGAAGCGAGCCCTGCGGTGAAGTGACGCGATGAGCAGCCGAACCTCCCCGGAGTCCCAGACCCTCAGCTTCTATCCCGCCCCGCCGCCGCCCCTCGAGCTCCAAGTGAGCACCTCCTCCGAGCACGCCTGTCCCTATCTTTCCGGCCGGATCGCCTTGAGCCGGGGGTTTCAGTGCCGGCGGGTGCCCGGGTGGGCCCACCAGCTCTTGATGGACGCGGGGTTTCGCCGGTCGGGGAAGATCTTCTACCAGCCCGTCTGCCCCGGCTGTCGGGCGTGCACGGCGCTCCGGGTGCGGGTCGGGAGCTTCCGGCCGGGTAAGAGTCTGCGCCGGATCGAGCGACGGAACCGCGACCTCTCCCTCGGGTTCGGGGTGCCTTCGCTCACCGACGAGAAGCACGCTCTCTACCGGCGGTACCTGGAGCGGCGGCACGACGGAAAGATGGCCTCCGAGCGGGAGGACCTGGAGGCCTTCCTCTACCGCTCGCCCACCGAGACGTTGGAGGTCTGCTACCGGGGACCGGGAGGGCGGCTCCTCGCGGTGGGGATCTGCGACCGCACGCCCGTGGCCCTCAGCTCCGTGTACTTCTACTTCGACCCGGACGAAGGGCCGCGGAGCCTCGGGACCTTCGGCAGCCTCGTGGAGCTGCGGCTCGCCGAGTCCCTGGGGCTCGCCTACTACTACCCGGGCTTCTGGATCGAGGGATGCCGCAAGATGTCGTACAAGACGCGGCTGCGCCCGTGCGAGCTCCTCGGCACCGACGCAGTCTGGAGGCCCTTCGAGGAACTGGGTGAAGCGGCCGAGCTGGCACGCGGCCCGCTTACCTTGCGCGGCTCGGGGCAGTAAAGCCGCCGGAGCAGCCAGCCGAAATACGAGAGAGCGGGCACATCGACCCGCCCGCTGGTCCGTCCCCCGGGCGCAT
>JACRCS010000493.1 GCA_016218905.1 Deltaproteobacteria bacterium | reverse complement strand
ACAACGCGCAGTTCTACGGCCTGACGGGCGGCAAGGCCCACTACGATACTCTCTTCGACACGGCGATCGTCATCTGGCGGAAGAAGGGGCTCGTGACCAAGCCCGTCGACGCGAAGGACTGGGCCGACACCCGCTTCCTCGCAGCGCTCGCCGCGGCCTACCAGACGCAGAAGGTCGAGGAGCCGAAGGTCGCTGCGAAGGCCCCTTCGGCGACGGACCGGGCGATCATCAACAAGCAGATCCAGATCCATTTCACGCCGAACAGCGACGAGATCATGGGCGGCTCGTTCTTCGTCCTGGACGCGCTCGGAGAGACCATGACCTCCTTCGGGAACACGTACCTGCGCGTCGAGGGGAACACCGACGCCACGGGAAGGGCCTCGTCGAACATGCTCCTCTCCGAGCGGCGCGCCCTCGCGGTGAAGAACTACGTCCTGACGAACTTCCCGAACATCGAGGCGAGCCGGTTCCAGACGATCGGGAAAGGCGCGGCGAACCCGGTCGCCGACAACGCGACGGAAACGGGCCGCCAGCTCAACCGCCGGACCGACATCAAGGTCGTGCTCGCGACGAACTGATGAGAGCGGGGGCACAGGCTTGAGCACCCGGGGTCTCTTCGCGCTGAGGGCGCCGTTGCCGAAGGCGACGGCGCTCGCCCTCGGCTTCGTCATGCCCGTTCTCGTCCTTTTGGCCTGGTGCGTGGCGAGCTACGGGGGCCTCGCGCCTCCCGACTTCCTGCCGTCTCCGACCGAGGTCGTGAAGGGAACGCTCCAGCTCTTCCTCCAGTACGACCTCTGGGAGGCGATCCTCGTCTCGACGCGGCGGATCGTCCTCGCGTTTCTCCTCGCCTCGGCCGTGGCGCTGCCCCTCGGAATCCTCATGGGCGCCTTCGCACCGGTGAACCGGCTCTTCGAGCCGATCGTGTCGCCGCTCCGCTACATGCCGATCTCGGCGTTCATCCCGCTCCTCATCCTCTGGTTCGGCATCTACGAAAAGCAGAAGATCGCCTTCCTCTTCCTCGGCGTCTTCGTCTACCTCCTCCCCGTCGTCGTGACGGCGATCCGGACCGTCCCGGAGGAGTACGTCCAGACGGCGCTGACGCTCGGCGCCTCGCGCGGGCAGGTGATCCGGACGGTCCTTCTCCCCGCGGCCGCGCCCGAGATCTGGGACTCCTTCCGCGTCCTGAACGCGATCTCCTGGACCTACGTCATCCTCGCCGAAGCGGTCAACCCCGAGCACGGCCTCGGCTACATGGTCGAGCTGGCCCGGACGCACCAGAAGGCGTCGTGGTCGTTCGCGGGCCTCCTCGTCATCGGGGGTATCGGCCTCCTGACCGACTTCGTCATCCGGACCCTCTCGCGCATCCTCTTCCGCTGGCGGGAGGTGGCCTCGTGAGCGCGACGAGAGAGGCGGCGCAGCTCCCCCGGCTCTCGGTCCAGAACCTCTCGATCACCTACGTCGGGCGCGACGGCGAGAAGACCGAAGCCGTTCGCGACGTCTCGTTCGACATCGTCGACAAGCCCGGGGTGGGCGAGGTCGTCGTCTTCCTCGGGCCCTCGGGATGTGGCAAGTCGACGATCCTGAAGGCGGTCGCCGGTCTCCTCCCGCCGACGAAGGGGAAGGTCCTCCTCGACGGCCAGCCGGTCGGCGAGCCCGGCCGCGACCGCGGCATGGTTTTCCAGGCCTACACGTCGTTCGGCTGGCTGACGGTGCAGCAGAACGTCGAGTACGGGATGAAGCTCCAGGGGGTCGCGCCGAAGGAGCGCGGCGAGCGGGCCCGCGCCGTGCTGAAGGAGGTCGGACTCCTCGACTTCGCGGGGCGATTCCCGAAGGACCTCTCCGGCGGCATGAAGCAGCGGGTCGCCATCGCGCGGACGCTCGTCAACAAGCCGCGCGTCGTCCTGATGGACGAGCCGTTCGGGGCGCTCGACCCGATGACCCGCTGGGGGATGCAGGGGCTGCTCCTCGACGTCTCGCGCGTGGAGGACAACACCATTCTCTTCGTGACCCACGACGTCTCCGAGGCGGTTTACCTCGCCGACACCTGCTACGTCCTGTCGTCCCGTCCGGCCCGGATCCTCCACCGCGTCGACGTCCCGAGCTTCGCCGAGCGCGACATCCACCTGAAGTCCTCGAACGAGTTTCGGGCCATCGAGAAGCGGCTCCTCGACATGCTCTACGCCCCGCAGCCGGCGGCGTAGCCAGGGAACGCCGTGGCCCAGCAGCAGGTCACCCGACCGAAGGCCGCCTCGGCAGAGAGACCGGCCGCGCGTTCGGGGATCTCGCCCGCGGTCCGCGACGCCGCGAAGGACACCGCGATCGGATTCCTGAAGGGGAAGGCGGTGGACTCGGCGTTCGGACAGACGTCGTACGCCAGGGCCGCGTTCCTGAACCCCTACAACCTCTCGCTCCTGGGCGGCGCGGCCGCCGCCTCGCTGCTGACGCTCAACCCGCTCCCGATCCTCGGCGCCGTCGGTCTCGAGGTGCTCTGGCTCCTCTGGGCCCCCGACAGCAAGCGTCTCCGGCACCTCCTCTGGGACCCCCGGTTCGCGAAGTTGAAGGAGGCGATCGAGGCCGAGGAGCGGGGCCGGCGGATCGCGGGCCTGCCCGAGGCCGACCGGGAGCGGGTCGAGGCGCTCGTCACCCGGCGGAAGGAGATCGAGCAGCTCGCGGCGCAGAACCCGACGTTCACGGGCGAGCTCCTGCGGGCCGAGCTGGTGAAGACGGACCGCCTCGTCGACGCCTTCGTCGAGATGGCCCTCACCTGCGGCCGCTACGCCGCCTACCTCGAATCGGTCGACGAACGGGTGCTCGCGAGGGACGTCGACCGCTACGCGGCCGAGGTCCGCAGGGGCAATCCGGAGGACCAGCGGACGGAGATCTCGCAGAAGAACCTCGCGATCGTCGTGAAGCGGCAGGAACGGATGCGCGAGATCCAGCACTACATGGGCGTGGCCCGCGGGCAGCTCGACCTGATCGAGAACACGTTCCAGCTCATCGCCGACCAGATCGTCACGATGCAGTCGCCGAAGGAGCTCTCCGGGCAGCTCGACGAGCTCCTCGAGGGTGTCGAGGCGATCAAGCAGTCGGCCCGCGACACGGAGGCGCTCCTCGAGGCCTCCGGCCTCTCGAACCCCTGAGCCGCACCCCCTT
>JACRCS010000492.1 GCA_016218905.1 Deltaproteobacteria bacterium | reverse complement strand
GTGAGGGTCCCGTTCGTCTCCGGAAGCCAGAGGGTCCCGTTCGCGCCCCTCACGAAGGCGGTCGGACGGCGGGCCGCGTCGGCCCACTCGGTGAGCTCGTCCGTGGCGGGGTCGAAGCGGGAAACCTTGAAGCCTCCGAGCTGCGCGACCCAGAAGGTCCCGTCCGGCTCCTCCATGAGGTAGCTGGGCGCCGCGTCGCGCGGCATCGTCCACTTCTTGACCTTCTTCTGGTCAGCGGAGATCCGCGAGAGGACGTTCTCGTTCGCCGACGCGGTCCAGATCGTGCCGTCGGCCTCGAGAATCATGTTCGAGGCGTCATACCGGAGGCCATTGGGGATCTTGATGGCCCCGGCCGAGCCCGCGATCGATATGGCCGGGACGATCGTCGGAGTCGGAGTCACGGTCGGTGTGGGGGTGGGCGTCGGCGTCTCGGTCGGCGCCGGGGTGGGCGTCGGCGTGGGCGTCTGGGCGACGAGCATCCCCGGGAACGAGGCCGTGGCGACGGCGAGCGCGGCAAGCCGGAAGAATCGTGTCACGCGGCGCATTCTAATGGCAGGGATGCACGAACCGTTCCGTGGCACCGGTGGGCCTATGATGGCGACCATGGCGCCCGAGGCGACCGTCCGAGAGCGGCTCGCCGCCCTGACGGCGAAGGGTTCGCTGGTCCGCGAGGAAGGGACGAAGCTCCGATGCCTCGCCTGCGGGCACCGGTGCCTTCTTGGCGAAGGGAAGGAAGGGGTCTGCCGCGTTCGATTCGTTCGCGGCGGCGAGCTCCGGGTCCCCTGGGGCTACGTCTCCTCCATCGCCGCCGACCCGATTGAGAAGAAGCCCTTCTTTCACGTGAGGCCCGGCACGACCGCGCTCTCCTTCGGGATGCTCGGGTGCGACTTCAAGTGCCCGTTCTGTCAGAACTGGGAGATCAGTCAGACGCTTCGCGATCCGGATGCCGGCGCGGCAGGGCCGCGGCGCACGGATCCGGAGCAGATCGTCGCCGCCGCGCTCGCGGAAGGAGCCTCGGCCGTGACGTCGACCTACAACGAGCCGCTCATCACGGCCGAGTGGGCGGGGGCCGTCTTCGCGCTGGCGCGCCGCGCGGGGCTCCTGACGAGCTTCGTCTCGAACGGGAACGCCACACCCGAGGTGCTCGACTACCTCCGGCCCCGCGTCGACGCGTACAAGGTCGACCTGAAGGGAATGCGAGAGGAGGGGTACCGACAGGTCGGCGGTCGTCTCTCTGTCGTCCTCGAAACGCTCTCCGGGCTGGTGGACAGGGGATTCTGGGTCGAGGTCGTGACGCTCGTCGTTCCCGGCCACAACGACTCGGACGACGAGCTGAGGGACGCAGCCCGCTTCCTCCGCTCGCTCTCCCCCGACCTGCCATGGCACGTGACGGCGTTTCACGCCGACTACCGGATGGCCGGCACGCCCCCGACGAATGTCCGGACGCTCCTCAGGGCGGCGGAGATTGGACACGAGGAAGGGCTCCGGTATGTCTACACGGGAAACCTGCCGGGGCTCACGGGGGGCGGCGAGTCGACCTTCTGCCCGGCGTGCCGCCAGCCCCTCGTCGAGAGGCGGGGTTTCAGGGTCCTGGCGTGCCGGATCGGCGCCGATGGCGCCTGTCCGGCGTGCCGTACCAGGATTCCCGGCCTCTGGGCTCCCGGCGTTGTGAAACCGCCGGCGCGTCCCGGAGCGCCTCTCGCGGTCCGGACGGACTGAAAAGGCCGGATTGACGGCTGCTTCCCTTCGGGCTTAGCATGCAGGTTGTCTGGTCCGGCGCGGCGCGGCCCTGCGATAGCGGGTGGCGCGAACGGCGCGCCGGGCGAGGGAGGCGCGAGGATCACGACCCGCCCTCCCCCTCGGACCTGAAATGGCATGGTGCCGTTCGTCCGGGTATCAGTGCCCGAGTGGACGGCCCACAGGAATCGGAGCGGCCGCGGATTGCCCGCTCCGGAGGACAGCTTGGACGAGTTCGACCCGAAAGAGCGCGAGGAAGCGGTTCTGCCACTCGTGGAACCGATAGAAAGCACCATCGTCGAGGACTTCACGGAAGGCCCCGACGATGAGGGAGAAGGCGCCGGAGACGGCGAAGGCGACGCGGACGCCTTTCCGGCCGAGGGAGCAGGCGCTCCCGGGGAGCCTTCCCGACGCCGACGCCGCCGACGCCGCCGTCGTGGCCGCAGCAAGGGCCCGGCAGGAGCGGAAGCGCCTGCGGGGGCTGAACCGTCGCCCGAGGGCGCTCCTCGTCGCGAGAGCGCGCCACAGGCCGCCCCGACGGTTGCGGTTCGAGGACTGGTGAAGCTCCACGGCGACCACTCGGGCCTCGTCGTCTCAGCGGAGACCCTCTACGCCGAGAAGGGGGACCCGTTTCTCCCGAAGTACCTCGTCGAGGCGGAAGACCTCGAGGACGGACTCCTCATCGAAGCCGAGGCGGTAGCGCGCGGGCCCAAGGGGCCGATGGTCCAGAAGATCGTCTCGATCGAAGGGATGACACCGGCCGATTACCGGGCGAGGTACATCCAGTTCCACAAGGGAGTCTCCATCGACCCGAATCGCCGGCTGAGGATGGAAACGGGGCCCGACGAGAACTCGGGGCGCGTCCTCGACCTCGTCGTCCCGATCGGCCGCGGGCAGCGCTGCCTCATCGTGGCGCCGCCGAAGGCCGGGAAGACGTTCCTCCTGAAGACGATGGCGAACGCCATCGCCAAGAACGACCCCGACGTCGTGATCTTCATGCTCCTCGTCGACGAGCGGCCCGAGGAGGTCACCGACATGCAGCGGTCGATCACCGGCCAGGTCGTCGCCTCCTCGGCCGACATGAACGCCGCGCACCACATCGCCGTCTCGGAGGCGACCTTCGAGCGCGCCAAGCGGCTCGTGGAGATCGGCAAGGACGTCGTCATCTTCTGCGACTCGCTGACGCGGATGAGCCGCGCCTACAACAACGAGCAGCGCGGGAGCGGGAAGATCCTCTCCGGCGGCATCGACGCGAGGACGATGGAAAAGCCGCGCCGCTTCTTCGGCGGCGCGAGGAACCACGAGGACGGCGGGTCGCTCACGATCATCGCCACCTGCCTCGTCGACACCGGCAGCCGGATGGACGACGTCATCTTCGAGGAGTTCAAGGGGACCGGGAACTGCGAGATCATCTTGGACCGCGGGCTCTTCGATCGGCGCATCTTCCCCTGCATCAACATCCCAGCCTCCGGGACGCGGAAGGAGGAGAAGCTCTACACGGCCGACGAGCTGCCGAAGATCCACAAGCTCCGCCGCGCGCTCTCCTCGGTCAAGCCGATGGACGCGATGGAGCTCCTCCTCTCGAAGCTGACGCGGACGAAGGCGAACGCGGAGTTCCTGAAGTCGATCGCCTGACCTTCCCGCGTCCGGATACGAACCCGAAACGGGGGCCTCGCGGCCCCCGTTTCCGATTCTGGGCGCGCTCCCGGGCGCGGTCCCGGTTGCGCTACCGTTCGATCTCGGGCTCGGGGAGGAAGAAGTCCGTCAGCCGGCGCATCAGGGCCCGGCTCTCTTC
>JACRCS010000472.1 GCA_016218905.1 Deltaproteobacteria bacterium | reverse complement strand
TTGCGCGTACCGGGTTGCCGTAGGGTGGGCGGTTCTCGCGCAGCGAGGTTCGCCCACGCGTGGGGCAACCCGCCTGCGGCGGAACGCCCCACCCTACGCTCAGGGGCAGATGCGCAAACAATTGTGACGCTCTGTATAGTCATTAGCGTTTAGGAGATGCCGAAACAAGAGGCTGCCCGCGACTGGGCCCATGCGGGAGTGTCAAACTCAAGCCGTCACTCCCAAGTGCTGACACCTAACAGCTAGCGGCAGCCGGGGCACGCCTCCGGCGGGGAGGGCCGCCCGGCGGCCGCGTCCTCGGGCAGGAGGCCCGCTTCCGCGCCCTGGGATATCCTGCCGCACCGGCGACAGATCCCGAGGAGTCGCTCGTAGGTCCGGACTTTTCGGGCCAACTCCCGGCGCTCCAGACAGCGCGAGACCCGGAGGAGCAACTCGCTGTAGTCGAAGGGTTTCGCCAGGTAGTCCTCCGCGCCGAAGCGGAGCGCGTCGAGGGCGGAGCTCTCGGCCGCGTAGCCCGTGATGACGATGACGCCCGTCTCCGGGTCCCTCTCCTTCGCCCTACGCAGCACCTCCATCCCGTCCGCCCCCTCGAGCGTGAGGTCGGTGATCACGACGTCGAAAGACGGTTTGCCCTCAACGAGCGCCAGCGCCCGGTCACCGTCCTGGGCCACCGTCACCTTGAGACCGGTGAGCTCCAGGGCCTTCGAGAGGGTTCGCACGATGATGGGCTCGTCGTCGACGAGCAGGATCCGCCGCGCCTTCATGTCGGCGCTCCGGCGAGCGGCAGGGCCACGGTAAAGGTCGTTCCCTGCCCGGGCGTGCTCTCGACGTCCATGGTCCCTCCGTGCCGCTGAACGATCGCCTGAGAGATAGGTAGGCCCAGCCCGGTCCCCTTGGAGGGCGGCTTGGTCGTAAAGAACGGCTCGAAGATGCGCCCGAGGTGCTCGGGAGCGATGCCCGTGCCGGTGTCTTGGAGGCGAATGAGGATGCTTTCCCCCGTGAGCTCCGTGGAGACGCGAATGCGCCCCCCTCCCTTCGGCATCGCCTGCATGGCGTTGTTGAGCAGATTGAGCATGACCTGCCGGATCTGATCTCCGATGGCGACGACGGCCGGAAGGTCAGTCGCGTAGGCTCTCTCGACCTCGATCTTCCGGACGGCGAACTCCTTTCGGCAGAAGAGGAGCATGGCGTCGAGCGCCTCGTGGACGTCGGTCGGGCTCGAGATGCCGGAGCTCGGCCGGCTAAAGCTCTGCAGGTCGCGGACGAAGGCGGCGATGCGGTTGCACTCCTGGATCGCGAGCGCGACCATCTCCGCCTCCTCGCGGCCGAGCGCGACCCCGGCGCGCAGGGAGTGGAGCACGTTCAGGACGCCGAAGATGGGGTTGTTGAACTCGTGCGCGATGGAGGAGGCGAGCCGCCCTACCGCGCTCAGCTTCTCGGCCTGGAGAAGCTGCTGATGAGCTCCCCGGAGCTCCGAAGTCCGCGCCTCGATCCGCAGCTCGAGCTCGTCGGTCGCCTGCTTGAGCTCCCGTTCCACGCGCCTGCGTTCCTCGACCTCCGCGCGCAGGCCTTCGTTGGCTCGGGAGAGTTCGGCCGTGCGCTCGGCCACCAGCGCTTCGAGCTTCTCGTTCAGGCTCCGAAAGGAAGCTTCCGCGAGCTCCCGCCTCTGGATGTCCTCCCGCAGTCGCTCATTCAGATTGGAGAGCGTCAGGTTTGCGCGCCGCAGGTCGGCATTCCGCTCCATGAGCTCGGCCGCGAGCCGTTTGTTCTCCTTGATGAGCCAGAAGGCCTGGTAGGCCCTGCGCAGCGTGAGGCGTAACGCCTGGAGCTCCCAAGGCTTGAGGATGTAGTGGTAGACCGAGCCGCGGTTGACGGCGTCGACGATGTCGTCGACGTTGGCGTAGGCGGTCACCACGATCCGCACGGGGTCCGGGTCGATGCGCAAGAGCTCGGCCAACGTGTCGACGCCCGCCATTCCGGGCATCCGTTGATCGACCAGGACAACCGAGAGGCCGGGTTCGCGCCGGAAGAGCTCGATCGCCTCGGGCCCCGACCGGGCCGTCAGCACCTCGTACTCGTCCCGGAGCGCCAAAGAGAGGTTGGTGAGGTTCGCCTGCTCGTCGTCGACGTAGAGGATCCGAGGCCGTTCGGAGGACCTCGTGCCGGTAGCGGTCTCTTCCATGTCAGGCCTCCGCGTGGGGAGGGGTGGCTCGGATGATCGGAAGCACGATTTCGAACTCGGCGCCTTCTCCCTCTCGGCTGCGGACCAGGATCTCGCCGCCGTGCCTGCGGACGATCCCGTAGGAGATCCCGAGGCCGAGCCCCGTGCCCTTGCCCACGTCCTTCGTGGTGAAGAACGGGTCGAAGATCCTCGGCACGAGCTCCGCCGGAATGCCGGGGCCGTCGTCGGCGAAGCAGATGTGCACGCGGTCTGCTTCACTCCACGTGCGGATCGTGACGGTGCCCCGGTCCGGGATGGCCTGCGCCGCGTTGCGCAACAGGTTCATGAAGACCTGATTGATCTGGCCGGGCAGGCACTCCACCCGAGGAAGGGACTCGGCGTACTCCTTGCGCACCTCGATGCGGTCCCGGTACTCCTGATGGAGGAGCTGCAGCGTGCTTTCGATGCCGTGGTGGAGGTCCGCGACGGCGAACTCCGTCTGTTCGACCCGGGCGAAGTCGCGCAGATCGCGCACGATCTGGGCGGCACGGCGGGCGCCCTCGCCGATGTTCGCCATGAGCTGGTCGGCCGCTCGGAGCCGTTGAGGTAGCCGGTCGGCCCCCGGTCCGGCCGCCGTCCCAGCGGCTCGGATCTCGTCAAAGAGCGACTGGAGCACCGGAAGCGCGCCCGAGATGAAGTTGACGCTGTTGTTCACCTCGTGGGCGACGCCGGCGACGAGCTGGCCCAGGGCGGCCATCTTCTCGGCCTGGATCAGCTGTGCCTGGGTCTCGCGAAGCTCGGCGAGGGTGCAAGAGAGGGTACGATTCGCCTCTTCGGCCGAACGCCTGCGCTCCGCGAGCTCGGCGTTGGCTGTTTCGAGCTCGTGGGTCCTCTCCCGGACCTTGCGCTCCAGCCCCTCATTGAGCTCGCGAATGGTCTCGAAGGCGCCGTCGAGCTCCTGCACGAAGCGCTCGTAGGTGCGGGAGAGGAAGCCGAGCTCGGAGGGCTGCTCCTCGGCGGCGGGGCCCGTCGACGCCTTCACCTCCTGGACCAGGCGCCGAAGGGGTCGCACCGCATGGCGCACCACGATCACGCTTCCGAGCCCCCCGACCATGAAGAACAGCCCGCCGACGAGCAGCGCGCCCGACGTGGAGGCCTGCAGGGCCCTCTTCAGCCGGTTCTTCGAGAGGGTGACGGCGACGAAGCCGATGGGGCGATCGGAGGCTTCTCGGCCGTTCTCGGGTGGGAAGAACAACTCTTCCTCTGAGGCGAACCGGTCCTCGGCCCTCACCGGCTGCCAGAAGGCGAAGGAGTCCTTCGTTTCCCGGTAGCCGAGCCCGCCCTGGGCCGGAGGGGGAGGGGGGGAGGGCGACGGCGGGTAGGGCTCCACCTCCTCCGCTTCCGCCCTCTTCCGGCTGATGAGCTGCCGCTCCAGGTTGTACACCGCGACCGCACGAACGTCCTCCTGGTAGAGGACGGCCTCGACCGGGACGGAGAGCGCTTGGATATCTTCGGAAAGAACGGCCGGCCGCACCGTCTGGGCGAGGAGGCGCGTCACGGTCGCGCCCTCCTGCAGGAACTGCTCTCGAAGGTGATCGGACTGGAGCCTCAGGAAGAGGAGATCCATGGAGATGACGAGGAGGACGACCGCCGCGACCAGCCAGGCGCAGATCCGGGCCGCCAGGCTGCCCCGCAGGGCGCTCCGGAGGGTCCCTAAGGTCACGCTTCCCTCTCCGGCTCCGCACTTCGAACTTCTGACGCCCCTCTCGGCTTCATGTCGACCCCCTGGGAGGATGCAAAACGCTAACCGCCCTCGCCGCGCGTGTCAACGCCCGCCGAGTCTTGCGGCGCAGTAGGGCGGGTGGGAAAGACCGCTCCCACAGGTCTTTGGCTCCGGGAATCTCATCGGGAGGGAGCGAGCACGAACAAGGTGACCTCCGGCGGCGCCAGGAGGCGAAAGGGCGGGCCCCAGGTGCCGGTGCCGAGCCCCTTGTAGAGCAGGGAGCCGCGGCCGACCTCCGACAGGCCATCGGGGAGAGGGTAGGCGAGCCGGGAGAGATAGCGGAAGGGGTAGATCTGGCCTCCGTGCGAGTGGCCGGAGAGCTGGAGGTCAAAGCGGCCGAGGGAGTCACGCTCCGCTTCGGGCCGATGCTTCAGGAGCAGGACCGCCGGGCGATCGGCGCCCTGGGGTAGCAGTTCATCCTCCCCGGGCGTGCGGCGGGAGTCGAGCTGTCGGGCCGCGGGGTCGTCGACGCCGACCAGGAGGAGCCGCTCGCCGAGGAGGACCGAGGCGCCCTTCAGGAGCCGGAACCCCGCGTCCTCGGTGAACCGTTCGGCCTCCCGAATGCCCGCGTAGTACTCGTGGTTCCCGGTAATGGCGTACTTCCCGAGCGGAGCCGGGAGGGCCCGGAGGAGCTCGAGACTCGTCCCGCGATGCTCGGCGGGGGCGTCCACCAGGTCTCCGCCCGAGAGCAGGACGTCCGGCTTGGCCGCTTCGGCGAGCTCGGCGACCCTGCGGAGCGTGCGCTCTCCGCCCAGCACGTCCAAGTGGACGTCGGAGACGAAGAGGATCCGGACCGGTCGGGAGCCCGGCGGCAGCCGCGGCAAGCGGAGCGTCACCTCGCGAAGGCGGATCTGCCGGGCCTCGTGGGACCCCCAGAGGCCCGCCAGGAGCGCGGCGGCGAAGAAGGCGAGCGCGCTCCCCCGCAGCGGCAGCGCGAATCGCCTCGCGGAGGGGGCGAAGTGGCCGAAAGTCGCCACGGCGAGGTTCCAGAGGTCACGCCCTGCGAAGAGGACGAAGAGCCAGAGTGCCGCCGCCATCCAGCAGTACCCGAGGAGCGCCGCCGGTCGCGCGAGGAGGGTGAGCCCGCGTCCCTCAAACACCCGGACGAGGGCCGGCGCAGCCACCATGGCGGCGAGAAAGAGGCCGAGGAGCGGGCTTCCGATGCCGCCGAGCTCGAAGGCGCGGCGGATGTTGCGGAAGAGGTAGGCGTTCATGCCGCCGTAGACCGCGGCGTAGATCAGGAAGAAACGCAGCAAGGAGGCTCACCGGAGTCGGGGGTGGACGGCACGAGGACCGTTGGGGTCGCCGATCGGACCGGACGGGGGGGGATGGTACCATCCCGGGGGCCGGTCTGAAACGACCTCGTCGGGGCGCGAGGCCCGCTTCCTCGCTGTAGCCCCGCTGGAGCGGGGGCCTTGACGCCCCTCCGGGTGGTGCTCAAATGGGGAGCGGACGGAAGATCTTCCGACGGGGGTACCTGGTGAAAGGAGGGCGCCCATGAACGCGTCGAGAGTTGCGATTCTCGTGGCGGCGGTGGTTGCGGGCTGCGCCCCGCTGCCCGGACGCAGCCCCGCGCCTCTTGCCGCCTCGGCGAGGTTGCCCTATCGGGTGAGCCTGGAGGTCACGTCGGCGCTCCCGGACGCGTACTATGTAATGAGCGGCCCGGGGCTCTCCTACGAGCGGTTCCGCTTCAACGACCAACTTCGGGTCGCCCTCTCCGAGTACGTGGGGCGTACCGCCGACCCGGCTTCTGCGCGAGCTGCCGTGCTGGCGGTGCACATTGAGAGCCTGCGGACCGGCTACGTGGAAGAGGGCCGGTACGAGCCGGGCCCCTCCCGGGGAAGGACCCGCTTTGCCTCGGGGCGAGCGGACGAGGCGCAAGGGATGGGCGGCGTCGTCCCGGCCGCTGCCATGGGGGAAGACAGTCACATCCCGACGAAGATCACCAAGAGCGCTCGTCTGACGGTCACCGCCGAGTTGCGGGAGCCCGAAGGCGCGCAGCGGAGGGAGACCTTCACGGAGGAGGTCTCGGAGGTCATCCTGCGCCGGCAACACAACCCCTGGGTCTACGGCTACTCGGAACTGCTGGAGGAGCTTATCCGCCGCACCGTCGCGCGTCTGGACGCCTTCCTCTCCGGGCGCCCGGTGCGCCCGACGTCGCCCTTCCTCCGGCCTCCCGCGCCAGGGTAGGCGAGGCGCCGGTCGAAAAGTCCATCCGGGGCTTCCCCGGGAGCCGCCCCTGGCCCTACAATGGTGCCGACGCGGCGAGGCGGCCTCGCTCCCTCGGCCGTGAGCACCCTCACGCCCTTCCAGCAGACGAGAGCCGACCCATGAAGCAGAGAGTGGTCCGCAAGGTGGCCGAGGTCAGCTCCGTTCCCCTCTATGTCTCCGCGCTCCTCCTGGGAGGGCGGGGAAGGGACTTCCAGAGCGTGGTCGATGAGGTCGCGGCGACACCGAGCCTCTTCTGTGGAGTGATCTTCTCCAATGCGCTCTGCGTGCTCTTCTGCCACGCGGCCCTCTCCTGGTTCCGGAGCTGACCGCGGCGCCGATCTTCGCTAACAAAACCTCCAGAGCAGGGCCACGCCCCAGGCCGCGAGCCCCACGCCGCCCGCGCGGCTCATCCACCTGCCCCCGGGCGCCTTCTCGGCGAGCATGAAGACGGTGAGCGCGGCCATCCACGCCAGGTTCATGACGCCCATGGCGAAGGAGAGCACCATCAGGGCCCAGCAGCAGCCCACGCAGAACGCCCCGTAACGCACTCCCAGCTCGAACGACCCGCGGCGCCCCGGCCGCCAGTGGGCGAGGAGGAGACCGAGCGGCGAGCGGCACCGGGTCATGCAGGAGTCCTTCCAGGGGCTCCACTGGAAGGCGCCGGCCGCGATGAGGAGGCTCCCGCCGAGGAGTGGCCCCGTCGAGAGGGCGGGGGAGGAGAGGAGACTTGCGGCCTGGAGGCCCCACTGCCCGGCGGTGGCCAGGGCGCTGAAGGCGCTCCACACTGCCAGATAGCCGCCGACGAAGGCGCCCAGCGGCACCAGGGGGCCCTGGCCGCGCTCGCGATTGACCCGGGCGAAGGTGAGGGCGACGGGCACGGCCGTCGGGAGCATCATCGCCGCCATCATCACGGCCCACATGGCGAAGGCCATCGCCCAGTCGGCCGTCCTCCAGGGCCCGGCGAGACCGGCCGCGGCGGTGCCGCAGTGGACCATGGAGGTCCCCCGGGCCATTCGCACGGTGTAGCTCCAGGCGAGGGCGGCCGCGGCCATGATTCCCGCGGCGACCCAGACCTGCTCCAGCCGGCGCAGGGAAGCGACGGGAACCGCCGTCACGGCCCCTGCCACGAGAAGCGCGAATAGAGGCCGTGGGTGGCCTCGGTAGCCATGGAGAGCGGGCCGTCGTTCATCGTCGTGGAGCCGCGGGCCACTACCTGCGTCGGCGCGTGGATCTGGTTGAAGAGGTTCTCCAAGAGGACCTCCCGCTCTTTGTCGTTGCCTCGCAACGCCTCCACGGAGCTCTCCAGGATGCCTTCGATGCGCACCCGCTTAATGCGCCCGTCGTCCTCGAGCGCGATGGGAACGTAGCGAGTCTCGAGCCTTCGACCCACGAAGCGCGCCAGCACGGCCCACGGTCCTCCGGCCTCTCCCGTGAGGATTGTCTCCAGCGCCTTGCGCTGGTCCGCGCCGGCGTTCTCGTCGAGGTACATGCCTTGGACCCAGCCCCCCGCGAACATCTGCTGGGGTGAGTCGAAGACGATCACCGCGTTCAGCCCCCCGAGCGGAATCTCGCCGTAGCGCCCCTTCTCGAAGTGGATCGACCAGTGACCGACGCAGCGCTCGTAGGTGCAGTTCTGGCGAAAGGACATGTGCCCAGGGCAGAGGATCTGGCAGGTGCAGTTCTCGAAGAGCAGACCCGCGGCGTTCCAGGGCAGGGGCGATCCCATCGGCGACCTCCACTCGCGAACAGGTCTCGGCCGGGACGCACGAGCGCGCCGGCCGGCCCGAGAAGCCGCTTCGAGGGTAGGCGCCCTCGGAGTCGGAGTCCAGACTCGACTGCTGTACGCCGGGGACTCGGTCTACTCCGGCGCGTTCGGGGGCGCGGGCAAATGGCTCTTCTCCCAGAGGGGCACGCCGAAGACGTCGTGGAGCAGGTAGTACGTGACCGGGACGCCGAGGATCATCCCCCAGAGCCCGAAGGCGTGGTTCCCGATGAAGAGGATCATCAGGACGAGCGCAGCGTTGAGCTTCAGGTGCCGGCCGTAGATCATCGGATTGAGGACGTACGCCTCGACGAGATGGATCACGATGACGAGCACCACCACCGCGGCGGCCAGGCGAAAGCCCCCCGTGTTGAGGGCTACGAGGACGATGGGCGTGGTGGAGAGGAAGACCCCCAGCACCGGGATGAAGCTGCAGACGAATACGATCAGGGAGAGGACCGCGAGACTCGAGATCCCCAGCACCAGGAGCCCGGCGGCGGTGAACAGGGTGTTGATGCAGGCGATCAGCGCCTGGATGCGGAAGGCCCGGCCCACGACGTAGCCGAAGCGGACGACGGGCATGGCGGTCTGGTCGTAGAAGTCGTGCAGCCGCGAACGCCGGAGACTGGCGACGTCCTCCTTGAGGCGGGCGATATCGAGGGAGATGAGGAAGGCGAAGAGGAGCGCCAGGAGCATCGTCGCCGAAGCTTTCCAGACCTGCTTCAGAAAGTACGGCGCGTTGTCGCGGACCCGGTCGAGTTGGTGCTCGATGTAGAGGCGGATGAGGAGCTCGTCGTCCGCCTCGGACTCCTTACCTTTCGAGGCGGCCTCGATGGCGGCGACCTGCTTCTCGGGGATGCCGCTTCGGACATAACCCATGACGATCGGGTTGAGGGAGGGATAGCGGCGGACCAACTCGTTCTTTCGATCTACGAGCGTCGCCTCCAACTGTTCGAGGTTGCCGAGGAGGGTGTCGGCCTCGCGGATGACCCGCGGTGCGACGAACTGGACGAACGAACCGAGCGCTATGAGAAAACAGAGGTAGACGGCCACGATCGAGAGCCAGTGGGGCAGGTGGAGGCGTTCGCGGGCGAAGCGGGAGATGGGGGCGGAGATGAACGTCAGGACGAAGATCAGGAAGATGAGCCCGAAGAAGTCCCTGAGGAGCCAGATCAGCACGAAGAGCGCAACCCAGATGAGGATGCGGCGGTTGAGGCGGTAGAACTGATCTAGGCTGAGCTCCATCCACGGCTCCGTGTTCAATGCCGCTGAACCCTACAACGAGCGGGCGAACACGGTCAAGGTCGTGCGGCGAGTTCCAGGAACCGGGCGGCGAGCTTCGGCCCCTTCGCCTCCTCTTCGTGCTTGAAGAAGACGTACACCTCTTCCCACGGCTGGCCCCGGATCCGGTCCAGCCAGGCTTCGAGCTCGCCTTCCCGGTACGACGAGCGGCGCAGTTTCACGTAGCCCCACGGCGGCGTGGGGTGCAGGCGGGCCGGCAGCTCGTCGGTCTCGAGCGCGCAGAGAGGAAAGCCGCCCGCAGCGAGGAGCTCGGCGACGTCGTCCCCGAGCCAGGAGGGGTCTCGGAACTCGAACGCGGCTCTCGTTCCGGCCGGGAGGAGTTGGAGGAAGCGAGAGAGCCTCCGGAGGTCCTTGGGGAACCGGGGCGGAAGCTGGAAGAGGACGCACGCCAGGCGTTCTCCCAGGCCCGAGAGGGCGCGCAGGGCGAAGACGACATCCTCCGGAGGTCCGGCGAGCCGCTGCAGGTGCGTCAGCCGCCGTGGCGCCTTGGCCGTAAAACGAAACGCCGCGGGGACCTGCTCGGACCAGCCGTGGAGCACCTCCTGGGTCGGCAGCCGATAGAAGGTGCTGTTGAGTTCCACCGCCGGCAGGCGTTCGGCGTAGAAGCCGAGCATCTCCCGGTTCCGGAGCCGAGGCGGGTAGAAGGAGCCCTTCCACTCCCCGTAGCCGAAGCCGCTCGTTCCGGCGAGAATCCTCACGCGGCTCCTTTCCGCGGTCCCTGGGGCGCTCTCGCCCTGTCGGTCTCGATCGCGACGCGCCAGGCTCCGCGCCCCAGTTCCTCGAAGAAGACCGAGACGTGCAGGAAGAGCTTCAGGATCTCCGCGTTCGTAACCGCGTGCGCGGTGGGAGCAGCCGTCACGAACCGGCCGCCCTCGCCCAGGGCCAGGGGCAGGAGGAGCTGATCGGCCAGGTAGGGGCCCACCGGCACTCCGCTCGCGAGGTAGCGCTTCACCTCCTCCGCGAGCCCCAGGGCGACGGTCTCTGCAGGGACGCCGCGTTCGCCGAAGGCGGCGAAGACCTCGGTCACGTTCCGGCTGCTCACCTCGACGCGCACCACGTTTCCCGGCCCGAGGGGGTCCGGAACGTTCTCGAGGTGCAGCCGTTCGGGCGGGAGGTCGAGCTCTCCTCGGAGCACGTCCAGCTCTCGCCGCGCGATGTGCTCCGGGAGCCTCGAGACAACCGCCGTCGCCGAGAGCGAGAGCACGTCGCCCCGGGCGAGGAGCTCGAGGCGCCCGAGGTGGCGGCACGGCTCGATGGTGGCCCGAAGGCGACCGCCTCCCGCCGGGTAAAAGCCCGGGCGCTCCAAGCCCAGCTCGACGCGGGGTCCGAGGCGGCCGAGCAGCGGCAGAAATGCGCGCTCCAAGAACTCGAAGGGTGGCGCGAGGGGATTGTGGGTGCCGCCTTCGAGGGTGAGGGCCGAGGGGGCTGCCGCGACGAGCAGCGGCGGAAGCACGGTCTGCAGGACGAGGGTCGCGCTCCCGGCGCTTCCCACGGCGAAGCGGTAATCACCCGGCGCCACCGGGCCCGGGGCGAAGGAGAGCGTCTGCGAGCCGAGGCGGGCGCCCTCCACGTTCGCCGCGGCGAGCTCCGCGGCCGCCGCCACGGCGGTCAGATGCTGGCGCAGGAGCCCCGGCTTCGGCCGTCGCGCTCGGATGCGTTCGATCCGGAAGGGGGTGCCGGTCACCAGGGAGAGCGAGAGCGCGCTCCGGAGGATCTGCCCGCCCCCCTCGCCTTGAGAGCCGTCGATGGTCAGCAAGCTCCTCGCCTTCCCGAGCGCTTGGCCCGGCCGGCCGCCTTCTTCGCTGCCGGTCCGGCGCTGGAATGCCCGTGAGCGGATTCTAGCCGGCGGCGCCCGGCCGGCAACCCGGGCCCGGCAGGACGCATCGGCAGGGGGGCGGGGGGGGGGGCGGGGGGCGGGGGGGGGGGGAGGTTGGGGGGGGGGGGG
>JACRCS010000471.1 GCA_016218905.1 Deltaproteobacteria bacterium | reverse complement strand
GCCGAGGAGTTTCTTGACCTTGCCCTGGACCACTTCGGCGAGCACCCCGCACCCCGCGGAGCACTGGCGGCAGACCGAGAGGTAGCGGTGCTTCAGGCGGGGATCGGCGGGCTTTCGGAGGCTTTCTTGGGCAAAGACCTTTCGGGCAGCGAACGGCAAGAGCCACGCGCTCACCGTGCCGGCGCTCACGTTCCTGAGGAAGTACCGACGCGTCGTCTTCATCGCTTGGAGCCCTCCTCCGCCCGGCCTACTTGTGGCAGGCGATGCAGTCCGTCGTGACGCCGGCCTTCTCATGGCAGCCGATGCAGAACTCCATCGTCAGCTCGTTCAGGGCGTGAGCAGGGGGGCTGGTCGTGGACTGGATCGGGCCGTGGCACCGCGCGCACTCCAGCTTCCCGGCCACGACGTGGAGCCGATGGGAGTAGTACACGTGGTCCGGAACCTCGTAGAGGCGCCTCCACACGAGCTGCTGCCGCTTGGCGGCGGCCGACCGCAGCTTCTTCTCCTCAGGAGAGTCGGTGAGGGGATCGCGGTGGCACTCCAGGCACTTCTCGAGGTCGGGGAGCCCGGCGAACGGCTGCGACGTCACGTAGACGTGGCACGTGACGCACTCCAGGCCGTTGTCCACGACGTGGAGCTTGTGGTTGAACGCGATCGGTTGGAGCGTGGGTGAACGGAGCAGGTTGTAGCCGAGGACCACCGCTGCCCCCCCGCATACCAGGGTGAAGGCGGTCACCGCGAGCACGAGACGGCGTCTGTCCATAGGTGCACCTCTCCCTCCGAGAGCCCGCCCGTGGACGAGGTCGTCGCCCCACGGTTCTCGACCGCCTGCGGTCAGGCTCCTCGAACAGCGACCTGGACCGCGCCGAGAAGATACAAACGTGAGTTTACACATACGTTCTCGACAGGGCAACTGGTTCTTGAAAAATGTTTCATTGAATCGAAAAACAGAAGGACCGATGGAGCATGCGGCGCGTGGAAGCTCTCTAGGCGGCATAACGATGTTTTGTGCCGTCGAAACCGGAGGAGTGCTCGTAGAGAATGACGAGTCGGGAAGTAGGGAAAAGTGTTGCTTTCCGGGGTAAGAAAAAGACACGTCGAGAGGGGGCTCGCGCCGCGCCGCGGGGGAAGAGCGAGGGGAGGTGGTCGGGGTGAGGAGGGGCTGTAGGGTCGGGTCAGGCGGGGGGGCGGCGGAAGCTGCCGCCCGGCCCCGCCCGGTCCCGGTTTACGATTGGGTCTTCTTCGGTCTGCGGTTCGCCTCGAGAGTTCTCTTCCGCACCCGGATTCCCGTCGGCGTGACCTCCACGAGCTCGTCGCCGTCGATCCACTCGAGGGCGCGCTCGAGGGTCATCTCCCGGGGAGGGACGAGCCGCATCGCGTCGTCCGAGCCCGCCGCCCGCATGTTCGTGAGCTTCTTCTCCTTCGTCACGTTGACGTCGAGGTCGTTTTCGCGGCTGTTTTCGCCGATGATCATTCCTTCGTAGACCTCGATGCCGGGGTGCACGACGAGGGCGCCCCGCGGCTGGAGGTGGAAGAGGGCGTCCGTGGTCGCCCTTCCGGAGCGGTCCGAGACGAGCGCCCCGGTCGTCCGGCCGGGGATGTCGCCCTGCCACTCGTCGTAGCCGTCGAAGAGGTTGTTGAGGATGCCGGTCCCGCGAGTGTCCGTCAGGAACTCCGACCGGAAGCCGATGAGGCCGCGGGACGGGACGCGGAACTCCATGCGGACGCGCCCGTGGCCCGGGTTGACCATCTTCACCATCCGCCCCCGGCGCGTGCCGAGCTTCTGCGTAACGATCCCGACGAAGTCCTCGGGACAGTCGATGACGGCGTGCTCCATGGGCTCGTGGAGCCTCCCGTTCACCTGGCGCGTGAGGATCTCCGGCCGCGAGACGCTCAGCTCGTAGCCCTCGCGGCGCATCGTCTCGATGAGCACCGCGAGCTGGAGCTCTCCGCGGCCCTTCACGCGGAACGCGTCCGTGTCGTCGAGCTCGATCTCCAGGCTGACGTTGTGGAGCGCCTCCTTCTCGAGCCGCGCCCGGATCTGACGGGACGTGACGTAGTCGCCCTCCCGTCCGCCAAAGGGGGAAGTGTTGACGGAGAAGACCATCGAAAGCGTCGGCTCGTCTACCGCGATGCGCGGGAGCGGGCGCGGCTGTTCGGGGTCGACGAGGGTGTCGCCGATGGAGAGCTCCGCGAGACCCGCGACCGCCACGATGTCGCCCGCAACCGCTTCCTTCACCTCGATGCGCTTGAGGCCCTCATGGGTGTAGACGACGCCGACCTTCGCCGGAACCACGCCCTCCACGGTCGCGAGGCCGGCCGCCGCACCGGAGCGGAGCCGGCCGTTGAAGATGCGGCCGACGGCGAGCCGGCCCAGGTAGTCGCTGTAGTCCAGGTTCGTGATGAGGAGCTGCAGCGGGGAGTCGGGATCGCCGGCGGGCGGGGGGATCGTTCGGACGATCTCGTCGAAGAGGGGCCGGAGGTCCGTCGAGCCGTCGCCGAGTTCCGGGTGCGCGGTGCCCTTGCGGGCGTTCGTGTAGAGGACGGGGAACTCGAGTTGCTCCTCGGTGGCGTCGAGATCGATAAAGAGGTCGTAGACCTCGTTCAGGACCTCCTGGGGGCGGGCGTCGGCCCGGTCGATCTTGTTGATCGCCACGATGGCGGGAAGGCTCCGCTCCAAGGCCTTCTTGAGCACGAAGCGCGTCTGGGGGAGCGGGCCCTCGGCGGCGTCGACCAGGAGCAGCACCCCGTCGACCATCTGGAGCGTCCGCTCTACCTCGCCGCCGAAGTCGGCGTGCCCGGGGGTATCGACGATGTTGATCTTCGTCTGCTCGTAGAATACCGAGGTGTTCTTGGCCAGGATCGTGATCCCCCGCTCGCGCTCCAGGGCGTTGGAGTCCATGACGCGTTCGGCGACCCGCTCGTTCTCCCGGAAGGTGCCGCTCTGCCAGAGCATGGCGTCGACGAGCGTCGTTTTGCCGTGATCGACGTGCGCGATGATCGCGAGGTTTCGGAAGGGTAGGTTGGACATGGAGTGCTACCTCGTTCCCATCCGGAAAGGCTCTTTCCGGAAGGAGTTGTCAGTCATCAGTTATCAGTCATCAGTTATCAGTTGGAGAATCCGAGGTCCCGTGAAACCAGCCGGCAGCTGCCTAGCCGCCCAAGCGACAGTACCCGCGCTCTGGTCCGTCGGGCGTGGAGTTTCTGGAGTGCGGCAAGGGCGGGAGGGACGCTCACCGGGAGAAAGAACGGGGCCGGCTGACTGCGCCGGCCCGCGTGACCGAGCGGGAGAGCCGGTCCGCGGCTCTCCCGAAACGAGCTATCTGACTATCGCCGCCGGTCGCGCCGGGGAGCGCCGCCTTCTTCCGGCGCTTCGCCTCCCGCCTCGCCGCCGTAGAGCGCGGCTTTGCGCGACAGCTTCACCCTGCCGCTCTGATCGATGCTCAGGACCTTGACCGGCACCACGTCGCCCTCCTTCAGGTAATCGGAGACGCTGGCGACCTTGGTCTTGTCGATCTCGCTGATGTGGAGCAGGCCGTCCTGTCCGGGGAAGATCTCGACGAAGGCTCCGTAGTCCATGATCCGCCGGACGATCCCCTCGTAGACCTTTCCGATCTCGGCCTCCTGGGTGATCGCCTTGATCATCCGGATGGCGTCGAGGGTCTGGGCCTCGTTGGTGCTCGCGATGTGGATCGAGCCGTCGTCCTGGATGTCGATGGTGGTCTTCGTCTGCTCGATGATCTTCCGGATGTTCTTGCCGCCGGGGCCGATGACATCCTTGATCTTCTCCGGATTGATGCGGAGGACCGTGATCCGCGGCGCCAGGGGGGAGAGCTCGGCCCGCGGCGTCGAGATCGCCTTCTCCATCTGATCGAGGATGTGGAGCCGGCCCTTCCGGGCCTGCTCCAGGGCGATCTGCATGATCTCGTGGGTGATGCCCTGGACCTTGATGTCCATCTGGAGGGCGGTGATCCCCTCGCGGGTCCCCGCGACCTTGAAGTCCATG
>JACRCS010000474.1 GCA_016218905.1 Deltaproteobacteria bacterium | reverse complement strand
GGGCGGGCCACGAAGCGAGCCCCCGCGCGGTGCACCCCTTCGTCGCGGTCAACTGCGGCCAGTTGAACGTCCACACGGCAGAGAGCGAGCTAGGAGGGCACATGCAGGGGGCGTACACCGGAGCGACGAAGAACCGCGCCGGCGTCTTCGAGCTCGCCAATCCGGGGACGGTCTTCATGGACGAGATCTCGGAGATGCCGCTGGACGTCCAGGTAAAGCTCCTGCGGATCCTCGAGACCCGCACCTTCCGGCGCCTCGGCGGCAACCGCGACATCTATGCGAACGTCCGCTTCGTATTCGCGTCCAACCGGGACCTGGCGACCTGCGTGGAGCGGGGCACGTTCCGCGAGGACCTCTTCCACCGCATCAATCTCCTCCCGATTCCGCTGCCGCCTCTGCGGGAGCGCCGGGAGGACATCCCGCTCCTGGCGCAGTTCTTTCTCGACACCGACCCCAATCGCCGCGCGGGGGATTGGGAGATCACGCCCGAGGCGACCGCGAGCCTCTGCGCCCATCACTGGCCGGGAAACGTCCGCGAGCTCAAGAACGTGCTCCGGCGGGCGTGCATCCTCGCTACCGAGCCGCGCATCACGCCCGACCTGCTGCCCTTCGCGCCGCCCCGCCAGCCCATCCCCTGCCGCGCCGACGACCCGCCGACCGCGGAAGTGCGCGCCCTCTGGGAGCTCGAGCGGGAGCACGTCCGCAGGGTGCTCGAGGCCGCCGGGGGCAACAAGAGCCGGGCGGCCGAGCTCCTCGGCATCGACCGGAAGACCCTCTACGCGAAGATCGAGCGGTACGGGCTCTGACCATACGCGGTCGACTTACGCACAACCGCTCAGAAGCGCTCGAACTCCGCGTCCATCACTTGCCCGTCCGACAGCCTGAGCTCCGGGCCGGCTTCAGCGGGAGTCTGAAGTGGCCCCTTCTTGGGACCGAGACTCACTCTCTGCCCGGTCACCGACCGCCGTTCAACCTTCCTCAGGACCCGGGCGCCTGCGCCCGCCCGCTCGCCGACCCGGAAGAACGCGATGGCGCTCTGGAGCTGTTCGGCCTGGGAGGCGAGCTCCTGCGACGTCGATGCCATCTGCTCGGAGGCGCTCGCGTTCTGCTGGATGACCTGGTCCAGCTGTTGGATCGCCTTGTTGATCTGTTCGGCGCCTGCGTGTTGTTCGGCGGACGCCGCGCTGATCTCCTGGACGAGCTCTGACGTGCGTTGAATGTCGGGGACGATCTTCTGGAGCATCGCCCCGGCTCTCTCTGCCACGTCGACGCTGGACGCGGAGAGCTCCGTGATCTCACCGGCGGCCTTTTGGCTTCGCTCGGCGAGCTTTCGCACTTCGGAGGCCACGACCGCGAACCCCTTCCCGTGCTCCCCGGCACGGGCGGCCTCGATGGCGGCGTTCAGCGCCAGGAGGTTGGTCTGACGGGAGATCTCTTCGATAATCGAGATCTTGCTGGCAATCTCCCTCATGGCCGCCACGGTGCGCGTGACGGCTTCTCCTCCGTCGTGGATCTCCTTCGCCGCCGTGAGGGCAATCTTCTCCGTCTGCTGAGAGTTGTCGGCGTTCTGGCGGATGTTGGCGGCCATCTCCTCTACGGACGAGGAGACTTCCTCGATGGAGCTGGCCTGCTCGGTCGCGCCTTGGCTCATCTCCTCGGCGCTCGAGGAGAGCTCCTGGCTTCCCGAGGCCACGCCGGTAGCCGCCACGGTCACCTCGCCGACCACTTCCCGAATCTGCTCCACCATCCTCTTCATGGCCGAGAGGAGCTGCCCGGTTTCATCCCGTCCGGGCGCGTCGATGCTCAGGGTCAAATCGCCTTCGGCCATCCGGTTGCTCACCGTGAGCGCCTCGCGCAGAGGCCGAGTGATGGCGCGCGTCAGGTACACCGCGAGGCCCCCGCCCAGGAGCAAGGCTGCCAGACCCAGAAAGGCCGTGAGGCGCAGTACGGCCGCGGTCGCGTCTACGATGCCTCTCGCGTTCTCGGTGGCCTCGGTCTCCTGAGACCGCTGAAGCTCCGATACGCGCTTCAGGAGGGCTTCCGCGGTGTCGTCAAACGCCTCCATCAGCTTGGCGCTCCCCGTGTCGTGCCTTGCATAGGCTTGCGCCATCTGCTTGCCCGTTTCGTAGAACCGATCGAACGTAGACGCGAGTTCGGCGATCCCGGCTACTTCTGCGGAGTTTCTTTCCCGCTCGAACATGTCCCGGAATTTCGTTGCCCCTCTTCGGAACTCCTGCGCGGCTTCCTCCGCCCCCTTCAACTCATTTTCTTCTTCCGTCAGGGCAGCATCGGTAAACGCCTCTTGGACCGTCTTCGCCGCAAGGGCCATGTGGCCGGCCAGGAGAGTAAACGGGAGGCTTTCGGTTTGGGTTTGCAGCGCGCGCTCGTCGATGTCGCGGACAGCCACGAAGAAGACGAGCACGATCGAACCGAGTAGAGCCAGAACGGCGGCGAATCCGCTGCCAAGTTTCACGCCGATCCTGACGTTTCGTATCGAATGCATGCGTTCCTCCTAGGGTGAAAAGCGTTTCAGCATTCGGAAACAGGAGCCGTATCGGCTGACACTGCGCCGGAGCTTAGGAAAATCTCTCGCGGGTCTCAGAGATGGGACACGTTCCAGGGCGGCCGGTGCATTCGCGGCCGAGGACCTTCAGGCTCCCGCCCCCAACGCGAGCCTAGCGCTCGGTGAAACCCTCGATGTACCCGAGTCTTCAGGGGAGGAACGTCTTCGAGCAGAGGGATGCGAGCCCCCGGTTCCTGCAGGAGATGCTCCGGGGGGTCCCGGCGGTATGGCCCAGGCAAGAAGGTAAGACCCGTGTCTCTCGCCCGTTCGCTTGGCTCCCTAGAGGCACAGAGACCGCAGAGAAGAACAAGATCGCGGCAGACTCGGGGACGCTGCAAAGGTTCAAAAGGTTCTTCACATCCGCGGCTGATCGGTTAAGCTTCTCCCATGCCACGGAGCCCTCGCCTGGACGTCCTCGGAGTAGTCCACCACGTGATGGCGCGGGGGATCGAGAAGCGTGTCATCTTCCGGGGTGCCCGGGATCGGGAGGAGTTCCTGCGCCGCCTGGGCGAGGTCGTTGTCGCCGGGAAGGCCCAACTCCTCTCCTGGGCACTCTTGCCCAATCATTACCACCTGGTGCTGCGGCCGCAGCAGATGCACCTCAAAGACCTCATGCGCCGGCTGATGACGGGCTATGCCGGTTGGTTCAACCGCGTCCACCGCCGCCACGGGCACCTCTTCCAGAACCGATACCGAAGCATCGTCGTAGAGGAGGAGCCCCATCTGCTCGAGCTCGTGCGCTACGTGTCGTTGAATCCCCTCCGCGCGAAGCTCGTCAGCGGAATCGGGGAGTTGGACGCGTTCCCCTACACCGGCCACGCCGTTCTCATGGGTCGACGCACTTATGAGGCGCAGGACACCGACTCGATCCTCGGCCGTTTCGGTAAGCACGTCGGTGAGGCCAGGGAGAAGTATCGGGAATTCGTGGCCGCAGGCTTGGCCGAGGGCTGGCGTGAGGAGTTCCGAGGCGGCGGATTGGTGCGGAGCGCCGGAGGCTGGGAGGCACTAAAGCGCCGTAGCCCCGAGGAGAGGGAAAGAGGCGACGAACGAGTCCTCGGCAGTGGAACGTTCGTGGAGGCGCTTCTGGCAGAAGACCGGAGCGCTCCTTGCGTGGCGGCAAAGACGGTGGACGAGGTCTTGACGGAGGTAAGTCGGGCGTGGAAGGTGAGTACCAGCGAGATCCTCGGTCCCTCACGGGAGAGACGGATCAGCCGAGCGCGAGCTCAGTTCTACGTAAGGGCTCAGAATGAAGCAGGCCAGAACCTGGCCGACCTGGCGAGAATGACCGGCAGGACCGAGCCCGCGGTGTGGCAGGTCGTCCAGAGGGAACGGGCGGCCATGGCAAGGGCAAGACCTTAGGGACCTTTGCAGCGTCCCCAAATCGGCAGCAGCCCCCGAATGAGAGCCGAGCAGTCCTATCAATGTCAGAGAATCTGATCCACAACCATTCGTCTCCTGGGGCCAAGATCGCCTTGTTTCGCAGCCTGTTTCGGGGCCGTGAAGACGTCTACCCGCGCCGTTTCGAAAGCCGCAAGACCGGCAAGAGCGGGTACCAGCCCGCCTGCGTCAACGAGTGGATCCGTGGCCTGTGCGACAAGCGCGCCGCCAGGTGCTCCGAATGCCCCAATCGGCGCTTCCGCTCCGTCACCGACGAAGTCGTCCGCTGGCACCTTTCCGGCCAGGATGATGCCGGAAGCTCGTTCGTGATGGGGATCTACCCCATGCTCCAGGACGAAAGGTGCCTCCTGCTCGCCGCCGACTTCGACAAGGAGAGCTGGCATGAGGATACGGCTGCGTTCCTAGAGACCTGTAAGCGGCTGGGATTGCCGGCAGCCCTGGAGCGATCCCGCTCCGGCAACGGCGGTCACATCTGGATGTTCTTCGAAGAGCCAATCCCGGCGGTGCTGGCGCGGAAGCTGGCTTCCCACGTCCTCACCGAGGCCATGGAGAGCCGGCCGGATGTCGGGCTGGATTCCTACGACCGCCTTGTGCCTAATCAAGACACCTTACCCAAGGGTGGGTTCGGCAACCTCATCGCCCTGCCGCTGCAGAAGGAAGCTCGTGAGCGCGGCAATAGCGTCTTTGTCGACGAGAGTTTCGTCCCCTATCCCGACCAGTGGGCGTTCCTGGCGTCCATCCAGAGGATCGGCGTCCATCAGGCGGAGGAACTCGTACAGACCGCGGAGTCCCGCGGTCGGGTCGTCGGGGTACGCCTGGCCCCGGACGACGAAGAAGGAGACACTCCCTGGAACGCGCCTCCTTCACGCCGTCCGCAGGAGCCTCCGCTCACAGGCGTTCCCGAGACGCTGGAGTTGGTCCTCGGGGACCAGATCTACATCGCCAAAGAGGATCTTCCTCCGGGCCTCCGCAATCGGCTGCTCCGCTTGGCGGCGTTTCAGAATCCTGAGTTCTACAGGGCGCAGGCGCTGCGTCTCCCCACCTTCGGCAAGCCCAGGATCATCGTCTGCGCCGAGGACTATCCGCGGCACATCGGGTTGCCGCGGGGCTGCCTGGAGGACGCAGTCGGCCTCCTTTCCGAGCTGAAGATCCGAGCCGGCCTCCGTGACGAGCGTTGCAGGGGTGAGCCGCTGGCGGTCTCCTTCTCGGGCGAACTCCGTCCCGAGCAGCTCGCGGCTGCTGAGGCGATGCTCGCCCACGACACGGGGGTCCTGTCGGCCACCACTGCCTTCGGGAAGATCGTGATCGCGGCTTGGTTGATTGCGCGACGCGGCGTTAACACGCTGGTTCTCGTCCACCGCAGACAGCTCCTGGAACAGTGGGTGGAGCGCCTATCGACGTTCTTGGCTTTACCCGCCGACGCGATCGGCAAGCTCGGCGGCGGCCGAAGGAAGACGACCGGAGCCCTGGACGTAGCGCTCCTGCAGAGTCTGGTACGCAAAGGCGTGGTGGACGACCGCGTCGGCGACTACGGCCATCTCGTCATGGACGAATGCCACCATCTGCCCGCCGCGAGCCTCGAACTGGTCGCCCGGCGGGCCAAAGCCAGGTTCGTCACGGGCCTTTCGGCCACCGTGCAGCGAAAGGATGGGCATCATCCCATCATCTTTATGCAGTGCGGTCCCGCCCGCTATCGGGTCGAAGCCAAGAAGCAGGCTTTGGCAAGGCCCTTTGCCCACTCGGTGCTTGTCCGCCCGACCGCGTTTCGGTCGCTAAAGGAGCCGAGCCCGGACCCTCGCACCCGATTTCAGGAGCTTTGCGCGGATTTGGTCGCGGACGATGCCCGCAACCGGCTGATCTGCGACGACGTGGTGGCGACGGTGAGGGAAGGTCGGACGCCGGTGGTGTTGACCGAGCGGACCGACCACGTGGAGCGGCTTGCTGAGCGGCTGTCCCCGGATGTTTCTCACCTGGTCGTACTTCGGGGCGGCATGGGCAAGAGGAAGCTGGGTGCCGTTCTGGCCCGCCTGGCGGCCGTTCCCGAGGACGAAGAGAGAGTGCTCCTGGCAACCGGCCGCTACTTAGGTGAAGGCTTCGACGACGCCCGGCTCGATACGCTGTTTCTGGCGATGCCGGTCTCATGGCGGGGGACGATCGCCCAGTACGCTGGCCGCTTACACCGGCTGCACGATCGCAAACGCGAGGTCCGCGTGTACGACTACGCCGACCTGGACGTGCCGATGCTGGCAAGGATGTTCGACAGGCGCTGCCGCGGCTACGAGGCGATCGGGTACACGGTGCACTTGCCCGCGAGCGCCGTACCTGGATGGCCGACGGAAGTAGCGCTCCCCGTCGATCCGCAATGGAAGCAGGACTACGCTGGCACCGTGCGCCGCCTCATCCGGGACGGAGTGGACGCCCCGCTCGCGACCCTCTTCCTCCATACAACGCGCCCGCCCTCCCCCGAGGCGGAGGGCGTCGAGCGGGCGCGAAGCGCAAGTGAAGCATTCCTGTACCATGGCTTGGAGAGCCTGCCCCAGGCAGCCGGGAAGTTCCGCCTGAATGGCGATCTGCCGATTCCCTTCAATGGCCTGGGGCGCATGGAAGTCGACCTGCTTGACGTGGATAGCCGCGTGGCCATCGAGATCGACGGCGCGCAGCATCTCGCCAACCCGGAGGCTTACCGCCAGGACCGCCGCAAGGATCTGCTTCTGCAGGAG